>QKGK01000584.1 GCA_003250455.1 Chloroflexota bacterium
ATGGGATTTAGTTCTGCGCAATTCAGATTTTCATCAAAGTCTGCATCATCCATGATCATGTAAACCAGTTTCCCCTCTAATGGCGGGTCATTGTAGGCATCGGTAATATAAGATGCGGCTGTTAACTCGTCCCCAACATCCAACAAATGATCATCAAAAAAGGATTCTCCCAGAGTAGCAACGATCTGATCAAATAACACTGCCGGGACGGTCTCGATAATGCAAGATTCAACCGACCCTTCATGCACATTGCACGTCCATGCGACCGGGATCAAATTGTTCGCTTCAGCAGGCAAAAAACAGGCTGCCGCAGCATCCGCTGTTACGGTGATTTCGGGGCGGCCTAAAATCTTGGCAAAAAAGGTTGAACTGGTGATGGAAGCATTTACAACAACCCTGCCTTTTGGATATGCGGGATCTTCTTCTTTTTCATAGAATTTATACGTCGCTGCGTCGGCGTCATTTTGAACTGTGGCATATTCGTCCACAATTGGTTGGAGGGCATCTGGCTGCACATTATTAACGCATAATGCCTGCGCTGCCGCCAACGCGGCCGCGTCGGCAGCAGTTTGCGCCTGGCGGCGTTTAAGGTAAGCGTTACCGCCATCTACCACCAAGGCCGCCATCACCACCATGGTCAATACCGAGATCACGACCACCACGATGGTTTGTCCTTTTTCACTTGTATTTATAAACATGTTTCTCTCCTTACACGTAAACGAGACCGCCATAAATTGCACAGATGCTGCTCCAATCAGAGCCTTTCACGATGAACTGGCGATCCTATTGCCTGACCAATTCCAGGGCGCAAAGCATAATATAACCCCAGATAATTCGTTCAGGTCCACCCAGATTGTTTGAGAGATAGTGTAAGCGTGACGAGTGTAAGATAATCGCGTAAATGAACTTCAATTATTATAGCAGACATTCCTTTTTTTATTTGGTTAAGGACAGGACATAAACGCCCATATCATCACCCGGCCCATTCAAACCATTGGCGACATATCCATCCAGAAAGTATCCCTCAATGGTATTGGCATCCTTCTTACCCAGACCGGCGTACGTTCTTCCAGGACAGGAGTCATGAACATTATCATACACGCAGGTGATCACAAAAGCCCCAAAATCAACGATATGATAGTAAGTATATAAACCGGTCCACTCCCAAACGGTATCCGGTGGGCTGACATAATCACAGTCATTATAAAAATCGTTGGTCTCACAGATCTTGTCAAAAATCGGGATCAATACAATATCACCAATTTTATTGTCATGTGCCGTCGCGATCACCACGTCATCTGAACCTGGTTTTCCGGGGAACCATTTATTTTTGGGTACCACATCTTCTGTACCATCATTCATAATATTATCTAAATCACTGGCGTTCCCCTCAAGGTAAAGCCACCCCCGGTTCCCACCGGCGGCAATATCAATTTCGCCATCATTGTCAAAATCACAATCAATCGGACCGCCGTACAAATCACAATCGGTGGTTTCGTCAAACTTATCTGTATCCATGACGATATATAGCGCTTTGCCTTCATCATTTACGCCGCTTAGATCTGTCATATAACTGGCCGGATCGACCCCATCTCCAAGATCCAAAATATGTGTACCGTAATCAAAACCGTATAATGGATTTCCATCCAATTCCTGCCATACTTCATACGGGATCTTGTTGATTCCACAATCCGGGCCCACTGTACCTCCAACCGGCGGTCTGCATGTCCATGCGATGGGAGCAATATTCCCTTCCAATCCACCGGGGATGAGACAATCTGCCGTTGCATCTGCCCGCACAGTTTCTTCCGGGACTCCAAGTATTTTGGCAAAGAAAGTGGGTTGAGTGATCTCAACCTCAACAGATACAGACCGGTTTTCGGCATCCAACAATATCTGGATGGAATTTGCATCATCCCCATCCAGGTCAGCCAACGCAGTCCCATTATTCTGAACCGTTGCATATTCTACTGCTTTTGCGTTTGCATCTGCCAGGGTACCGTGGTTCACGCAATATTCATAAGCAGCCGCCAAAGCGGCTGCATCGGCAGCGGTTTGTGCCTGACGACGGTGCATATACAAATTCCCGCCATCCACTACCAGTGCAGCCATTACAACCATGACCATCACTGAGATGACGACTAGCACAATCGTCTGCCCCTTCTCCGATATTCGATTTTTGTACAACATTTTTACACTCCTAATCCCAGATGACCTACCTCAGTTTCGCGCATATGGGGCCAGCAGCATTGAGGACTCAGAACTCAGGGTAATCGTATTCCCTGAACCAACAATCTGAGCCAAAAATGGTGTGATCGGTGTGAACTCGTACGTGGCCTGTACCATGACATAAGGAGGGTCTGTGGAATCGGGAGCGGGTTCGGTTACTTCAATATTAGAATCATCAATAGCTACTGCAATAGAATAATTTTTAACCACATCCTTCACTTCAGTCCTATCCGTGTCACAGGTGGTATCCCCAATACCACAATAAAGGTCAAGCGGAGTCACACTGGCATACCGAGCGCCTTCACGAACAGCATTGCTAACTGCCGAATAATAGTACACTGCTCTGCCCAGGTCTAAAAATGTAAACACCAGCAGCAAAAGCAATGGTAGCGTCAGGGCAAATTCAACCAACGATTGCCCATGTGTTTTTTCATATTTTTGCGTATTTCTCATGGTACCAACATCCTTGCGTCACTGTGGATTGGCAAGGGATCAACAAAAGAGCCAATTACAGCCAGTTCAAACTTCTTTTCTACATAGATCACGATGGTTGAACCGCTGGGACATTTAACGGTAGAACTAACCGCCACAATTTCCCCACCAGTATCCAAAAACCCATCCAAATTATCATCGGTTGCGTTGTCAATTTCACCCAACACCCCGGTATCATGACTATCCTCAAAGCAGAAAATATCAATATCGTTTGCAGGATCATCAAAGGTTACGCCTGAATTGAACGCTTCTACTTCCACTGCAGCCCGGGTATTCACAAAACCGTTTTTGGAATCCTCGTTGTCGTAGATAAAATAATGCGTCCCCTCACGGGCAGCGTTGGTGAGTACGATCTTGGTCTGGAAGGCACGGCCAAATTCCAGCACTCCCAGGATCAGTAAAGCCACCAGGGGCAGCGCCAGGGCAAATTCCACCATCCCTTGGCCTCGTTGTTTTGCTATATTGTCACATCTATGTTCAAATAAATTCATTTCAATCCACCATCTATCTGTATAACTATCATACCTGAAATGTTCCTCAGGTTCATTAACAAAATTGTATTGTTCCAGTTAATTTCATTGCAACGATGATACACATCCACCCGATGTCTGATTGCCGTAACGGTAAGTTTACCAGATTTATCTCTAAATAGTACTCCCAAATCTGACACAAGGGCCGCCCCAATTCTCCCTTGTAGAAATATATACGAATCGCACCTGATAACATTACGGAATTAAGAATTTGTTTACAATCATTGTCTACTTCATCCCGCTGCTCCTTACAAAACTTCAAGCCCCCTCAACTTGACTTTGCAAAAACCCTGCTTTATGATTAGGTCAATAGAATGGTGATGTGGTATTGGAAGGCGCTGGGACCTTTTTTCACCCGCACACGGATCCCTCAGCCCCCTGTGAGGGGAAATTAACATAAATTCGAAAAGGCCAGGATATGTTCAAAAACATCTTCGACTTCAACCAGCAGGACCTGCAGGATCACATCGTCCTCACCGCCTACATCGCAGAGATCAAAGAATGGGACAATCGAGCCCACCTTGAGCGCATCCGCCGCTACACCGCCCTGCTGGCCAACGGCATGAAACTGCCCGAGAACGAAATCCGTTTGTTCTCCACCGCATCACAGCTCCACGATATTGGCAAAATCTCCATCCCCGAGTCGATCCTCAAAAAGACAGACAACCTGGACGAACGCGAGTGGGAAATCTCGGAGCGCCACACTCTTGAAGGCGCAAAGCTGATGCGCAGTTCCTCCTCCGTGATCCTCAAAACTGCCGAGATCATCGCCCTCACCCACCACGAACGCTGGGATGGTTCCGGGTACCCGAGAGGGCTTCAAGGAAATCAGATCCCGCTTTCCGGCCGCATTTGCGCCCTGGCAGACGTCTTCGACGCCCTCACCACACCGCGTCCCTACAAAAAAGAGATGTCCCCCCTCGACGCCCTCAAATTGCTTAAGGAAGCCAGCGGAACGCTCTTCGACCCGGATCTGGTCAAAGTCTTTGAAGACCATTTCGACGAAGTCATCAACATCTTGCACGCAGTGAAGTAATTCAGCTACCTGATTATTAGGAAACTAAAAAGCGCCGGAAATATTTCCGGCGCTTTTATCTTCTCTCAAAGAACCTAATTCGAGGGTGTAAAGGAATAATACTTAGCCGTAATGTTATTGGCGTAGTTCAACCCCGCTTTGCACGCAGCCGAAGTCAGGTTAGCTGAAATGGAAGCCCAGGTCAGATTGGTGGTCGTGGGGGTATATGCGGCATCCAGCGCATCAAAAACACACTGCGGGCCAGCATTATAATTCACCAGGGTCAGCTTCCAGATCGTAGCGTAATCCACTGTTGCGCTGGAATGTTCGCCCGTCACGTTGTACACGATCTGCGAGGTCTGCTTGCAGAAGCTCATCAACGCCTGCCCCACATATTGAATGCTGTTCTCTGCCCGGGCAATATCAATCTTGTACTCACAGTCAGGGCATCCGGCATCCATCAGCGACAGCAGCTGCCCGGAGAGCAGGTTATCAAAGCCCAGATAGCTCTGGTTATAAGACTGCGGGCACGGGCCGTTATACACCTGCTGACAAAGATCGTCGTATAATTCCGGGCTCCACTGGATGGCATTGCTTGCCCCTACCAGGGTGAGATGCCCCAGGCCAAAATGGTAGGTGCCGTAGCGCACCGGCCAGAACTGGCTCTCGTAGCGGATCAACTGCTTGAGCATTACCGGCGGCGTACCAATATCACGGCCTACCTGCAGGATCTCATCATCATACACATTCTGTAATTCAAAGATGATATCCGCCCCGGCTTCCAAACCACATGCGTTTGCATAGCCGGTAGGCCAAAGCCCGTTCAGCGGACAATTGGACGCATCCACCACCCCATTGCGGATCAACTGCCCGCCCAGATATCCGTAATATTCCTGGGTAGCTAATTCGCTGGGAGCGGTTGGGAAATACAGCCAATGATACTCCGAATCAGGGATATCGCTACGGTCCAAACATGTGGGCGTGATAGCAATTTGACTCAGAGGACCTTTCAGGGCTACGTCTTGTTGTCCTTTATCGTTGAGCTGCGCAGCTGCGATGAGGATAAGGAACAAAAGACCTAATACAAGGTAGCGGGTTTTCTTCTCCTGACCTTTCATGCCGATCCTTTAATTTAGGTTTACTAATTATAACAAAAAATCCACAATTTGAAACCAATTACCCAACCAATTTATACCATATTTCACAGAGGAAACTGGCTACATGGTTTTCAAAACCACGCTTTGCAAATTTCGCATCCGCTCGCTGATCACAAACGAGATCCTGCGCATGACCGCAAAACCAGTTTCGGGGTGTGCTTCCAAAAGCGACATGAACTGCCGCCCTTCCATTGCCAATAGCTGAGAATCTTCAAGGCATACCCCTGTGGCGGTATAATGTGCGCCTTCAAACATCCCGGACCACCCTACCAACTGACCGGGGTTCCCCAACACTACCAGCGAAACGGTCTCCGGCCGCGAGCTAAGCTGCACCTGGACGCTGATTTTCCCCTGCAAAAGGAAGTACACCTGTGATGCTGACTGCCCTACCTTGAACAGCTTCTCGCCTTTTTTACATTCCACCACGTTTGTAAATGTTACCAGGGAAGAAAGCTGCTCTTCTGTCAACCCTTCCAGCAGTTCCAATGAGTGTATTGCCGCCATTTTGTCCATTTGTGTTTTTCCCTTTCCCGGTAATGATTGATAAAGTTGTCCCTATTATACCCAACATCCCGGATTTCAAATCAGCCTATAAAAAACGGATTGGGGCTCAAGTGCTCCAATCCGTTTCATTATCCTTCCTGAAAATGATGTGGCTAAGGCAGGTTAATTCTCCACGCTGGTGGATGTCCAGATCGTTATTCCGGAGTTGACCTCCACGATTTTTACGTCTGCATAATATTCACCAGGGGTAAATTCATTGCCCGCAGTAAAGTTGGCATTCACCGTATAAACAGGGGGCTCATTCCCGTAGGTGGCGGCCGGCATCCAGGTAGCCAAATTTGCCGGGACCGCAAACTCTCTCACCATGCTGTCTGCCGGGTTGTAAAAATACACCCGAAGTTCCAGCTTATTGCCCATTTTGGGATAATAGGGTGCCAAACCGGTGTTCTGCCATTTCATTTGCACGGTGATCGTATCCCCAGGTGAAAGCTGGTAGGAGTGCCGGAAGTCGATCAGCTTGAAATTGTATCCCAAAGGTTTCAGTAGGGTCATTACATTTGCAGCGCTGAGATTCTCCTGGTTGATATTATGGATAAAGCTGGCATGGGCTGTCTGGGAAAGTTTCGTTGCGTCCGACATAGAGAAATTACCCGAACAGGTTTCAAATATCACCGGCGCTTTGGGCCAGATCTGGTTCAATTCCTTCAAAAACCGGTCAGGAGTAATAATATTCATATCTGCAGAAGAACCCAGGCAGTCATAGCGGAACCCCACACTCTTCGAGCGGGTAAACACATATTGAGAAGACTGGATAATACCGGCATAAGGCATCACCAGCTGTGTGTTCCTGAAACCGGTGTAAGAATAGCTCTTTGTTTCCACCTTGTTGTTTGCCCCCACGCATTGGTGCTTCGTAACCGAGCCGCCAATGAACATGTCCGCCAAAACCCGCCGGGCATAGGAATCCAGGTTAGACATCGTGGTTGGGCTGGCAGTCCCTTTGGCATAGGCGTCTGCCCACACCTGGTCCCATTCGGTTTGGCTGTCCTGCCAGCTCCATTCATTAAAATTGCCATACCCGGAAATATCGATAAAAGCGACATTGGGATTGCTGTCATACCGTTTGATCAGCTGGCTGACGAATTTTCCCCATTCCTCCTGATAGACACAATTGGAATAATCGGGTTCGCCATCCACAATCACCGCCCCTTTGTTCAGCACCCACTGCGGTACCTGGTGCCCGCCAAAGCTCTCCCCGCGCATGGTATACACCCGGAAGGAGAATTGTTTCCCCTGTGAAATGGCTTTTTTCAATTGAGAATCCAGCGCAGACCAATCATAAACACCCTCAGCCGGGTTCAACAATTTCCAGCTGATGTCAGCCCGGCTTCCATATGCTACTGTTTCAGCCGGTTCAGTAATTGGGAAAGTACCGCCCGGGTACTGCCATCCCATCCCAGGGTTCGCCTCATACCCGCCTTCATCCACAATCGTGGCAATCAGCAACTTATCCGGGTCTCCGGATCCCTCTGTGGGCACCGCTGTAGGCGCTGAGGTAGGCACACTGGTCGGGGCCACTGTTGGATTGCTGGTAGGGACAGCCGTCGGTTCTTGAGTGGGTGCTATTGTAGGAACCGTCGTTGGTTTTTCTGTCGGTATGTTGGTCGGGACAGTTGTCGGCTCCACCGTGGGGCTTGTGATGACAAGTTGCTCAGTGGCCATAGGGGTCGGTGTCGGTTGTTTGATCTTGTTCTTTTGCCGATTTGATTGTTCCGGGTTCCCATTCCCTATTCCATTGCTAAGGCTAATATTCAATCCTGCCCCATCTTCCACCACGTTATTCACACTCGCCTGTTGCTCCCCAACAGCCGATTCGCGCATCAGCGCTTTCGCCATATCCTGGATCTCTTCTTCAACATTTTCTGCCAATACCCCCTGATCAACCCGCTGTACTGCCGGAAGAACCTGTTTCCCCTGCAGACTTGCCATTTCGCCCCTACCAAGTACAATTTGCCCGGTGTCATTCATCACCGTACAGCCACCTTCCAAACACACCACCACAGTTTCTGCACTCTGCAGGTTCACCCGAACATGGAAAACCCCTTCTTCATCATCAGAATAAGCGATACCTTGGGGCGTATCCACCACCATTAAGTTACCGGCAGAAACCAAATACAAGTTGCCCATATCCAGGCGCAGTTGAGCATAGCGAAGACCGTTCTGAATCCCCTCGCTTTCAAATGCCACACTGCTCAGCGGGTCTACGTGCATGGAGGTGCCGCTGTCGAAGAACTGCACCCGTGCCCAGCTATTCAAATCGGTAAGCAGCTGCTCCCCTAATTGGATTTCCATGTTTTCTTCCGCAGCAAAGAACTGCTTCTCCTGTGGCTGGTAGCGCTGAACGTTGCCTTCCAGCCGGTAAATGCGGAAAGTTTCCACCTCAGTTTCTGCAAATCTCAGCCAGTCCACTGCAAATAGTGCCATCACACTCAATACCGTTACCCCCGCTGCAATTCCGAAAATTTTGGCAAGGCTTATTTTCTTCATAGTCGAGCATCCTTATTGTCAGCAATATGTGCAAAATTTCACCTCAACCATAAAGGAATGCCTGGAATAAGCGTATAGGAAAATTGGCCTAACTCAATTCTTTAACATAGGCCAAAAGTCATGGATGCTACTCAAAAATACCAAAATTTTCACCTTACAGTTCTGTTAGGAGGTGTAATTTTCATGATATTTTCTCGTATTAAGCCTATTACAGGAAATGCACAGAATCTCTCTTTTTGGCAAGCAGTTTGCACCTAAAAAAGCGTAAATATCCACCAAAAGTAAGATTTGAGTCCCGGTTTCTTTCAGGTATAATGAAACCGGTAGTTTATTGCCGAATGAAAACGAAGCCCAAAGAGGAGCTGAGTGGATGAGCAAGCCATTTGCGATGATCATTGAAGATGATCGTGATACTGTAGCACTGTTCCGGCACGTATTGGATTTTGCTGGTTATAAAACTGAAATAATCCTGACCGGGGATAAAGCAATGGAACGTCTGGAGATTGCCACGCCAGACATTATCCTGCTGGACCTGAACCTTCCCGGTGTTTCTGGCACCGTCATCCTGGATAAGATCCACGCAGAAGACCGCCTGAAAGATATCCCCGTAATTGTGGTTACCGGCCATTCTCACATGACTATTGGCCTGCAATCCGAAACAGACCTGATACTGTTAAAACCGGTCAGCGTAGACCAGCTTACAAACCTCATCTTGCGCCTTCGACCGGTAGACACCAACATCCCGCAGGAACCCCCCAGAGACGATCTTACCGGCTTATACAACCGCTCATTCTTCATCAGCCGCCTGGGATATTCCATCGAACGCACACGGCAGCTCAATGGAGGCGTATTTGGCATCCTGTTCATCGACTACGACGATTTTGGAAAGGTAGAAGTGGAGCGCGGCAAAACATTCGCCGACCAGCTTCTGATCGAAACTGCGCATTTTTTCCGCTCCGTTATCCGCCCCATTGATACGATCTCCCGCTTTAGCTACGACCATTTCTTTATCCAGATCGAAGACCTCAAACAGAAGAATATCCTCAATAAAATTGCAGAACGCATTCAGGACAACCTGTCCCCCTACATCAAAGAGAAGTTAGGGATCGAAATGACCGCCAAAATTGGGGTGGTTTTCTGCGGCCCGGATTATCTGTTTGCAGAAGATATCATCAAAGACGCCGATATCGCCCTATACTTCGCCAAAAAGGATAAAAGCATCAACACCCTCGTTTTTAACTCCGTAAAACACGGCGAATTCCGTAAGCCCGAGAAATATGCCGCCATCCTGCGGGTTGGCCTGCTCCCCGGAGACCCAACCAAACCCCGCAGCTAAACGCGCCTTTTCACCACATTGGCAAATGCAAAAAGCCTGGTTTTGAACCAGGCTTTTTTGATGAAAATTTGATCAGCAGCGGGATTCGATTAATCCTTGCTTCTAAATCTGCTCATCATTGCTGCGCCCATGATCCCCAGGATCAACCCACTCACTGAAGCGCCGTAGGTTACGAAGTTCAGGAAAAATGTGGATTTCAAGTATCCCAGGATCATCAGCCAGGGGACTACCGCCCCAATCAGCACAAGGAAGAATCCAATAATGATCAATCTTTTAGGGTTTGTCATTTGTCGTTTTCGTGCAGCCAGCAAATTGTAAAGTGATTCGGGGTGGGTTCAAATTCCGGGGGAACTTTTACATCACAGACCCCTTCGATCACTTTCGGGCATCGGGGATGATACCGGCAGCCTGCTGGCGGATTTACCAAACTGGGCGGCTCGCCGGGGGGAACTTCCTTATAGATGCGCGCATTGGCAGCATCCGGTTCGGAAGTTGCGGTCAGCAGCGCTTCCGTATACGGGTGTTTCGGGTCGTTGAGAATATCCTCCACGTAAGCCTTTTCGGCAATCCTTCCGGCATACATCACGAAGATACGCTCAGAGAAATATCGCACTGTAGAAAGGTCGTGGGTGATATAGATCACAGCCAGGTTATGGGTTTGCTGAAGATTTTCCAGCAGTTTCAAAATTTCCACACGCACAGAAGCATCCAGCATCGAAACAGGTTCATCTGCAACAATCAGCTTGGGTTCCAGGATCATTGCCCTGGCGATTACCACACGCTGCTGCTGTCCGCCGCTGAGCATGTGCGGGAATTTATCAATAAAATCATCCACCGGGCTAAGTTTAACCTCTTCCATCACCTGGCGGATACGATCCAGTCTTTTGTGGTGATCCTTCCACCCATTGATGATCAGTGGTTCTTCCAAAATCTTCTGGATCGACATGAATGGGGGTAAAGCCCCGTATGGGTCCTGCTGGACAAACCCGATCTTGGAGCGGTATTCCAGCATCCCCTTGCGGTCCATTTCGGTCAGCCGGTGGCCGTCAAAGATAACCTCGCCTTTGATCGGGGTATTGATCCCCAGGATGGTCTTCATCAGGCTGGATTTACCACACCCGGATTCACCCACCACCGCAATTGCCTGTCCGGCATCGAGGTCGAAGGAAACATCGTCCACGGCACGCACATATCCGGCATGCCCGAAGCCAAACCTTCGCAGCTCGAACCATACGTGCAGGTTTTGGACACTCAGGAGAGGTTCATTTGTAGCTTCTGCGTTTGTTTCCGCAATTTTTTCTGTGAATTCAGCCATGTTGTTCTCCTAATTTCCTTCGTACAACCAGCACTTGACGATTCGACGGTTGCCCATATCGAACACAGGCGGATCTTCCGAACATTTTTCAAAGCGCTGCGGGCAGCGCGGGGCAAAGCGGCACCCGGTCGGCAGGTCGATCAGGCTCGGCGGCTTGCCGACAATAAATTCCAGTTCCTGGTCGCCGCGCAAGCGCGGTACGCTCGCCATCAGTTTTTGGGAATAAGGGTGCAGCGGCGCAGAAAAGAAACTGTCTGCATCGCCCACTTCCACGATCTGCCCGGCGTACATCACCGCCACACGGTCGGCCAATTCGCTGGAAGTGGCAATATCGTGCGTGATGAGTACAAAGCTGACTTCGAATTCCTTCTTGATGCGTTTGAGCAGGTTGAAAATATTCGCCTGCGTGAGCACATCCAGTGCAGAGGTCGGCTCATCCAGGATTACCAGGTCGGGCAAGGTCACCAGGGACATGGCAATCGCCACACGCTGGCGCATCCCGCCGCTCAACTCGAACGCATAGCGGTTGAGGAAGTCTACTGAAACACCTACCCGGCTGAACATATCGCGGGCCTGTGCCAGAGCTTCTTCTTTTTTGATCCCGGCATGCACCATCATCGGTTCTGCCACCTGGTCGCCCACCTTCAGTACAGGATTGAGCGCATTCATAGCCGCCTGTGGAACCATCGACATCCGTACCCAACGGATTTGCTTGCGGTAGTCCTCATCAGACAAGCCCATCAGTTCGTTACCGTCCAGATAGACCTCTCCGGAGTATTCAGCCACATTCCGGGGCAAGAGCCGCAGCAGCGCTTTGGCTAAAGATGTCTTCCCGCAGCCGGATTCACCCAATACCACCACCGCCTCATTGCGGTTCAGTTGAAAATCCACCCCATCCACCGCCTGGACAACGCCAGCCGTAGCGCGAAAATGCAACTTCAGGTTTTCAATGTCTAAGAGTGATGAATTGTGTTCAGTCATAAATTAGAGACCTCGTAATCTTGGATTGAAGATGCGGTCGAGTGAGTAACCAAGCATTGCAAAGGAAAGCCCGGTACCCATCAGTAACACTGCGGGTTCCAAAATCCAGTAGTATTGATCGTTGTACAGAGCGCCATTCACCCACGCGTCATTAATGATCTTCCCCCATGTGGGCAGCACAGGATCTCCAAGACCAAGCACTGCCAGAGAAGCCTCAAGGAACACGTACGCAGGCACGCCAATCACCAAACCAGGGATCAACAAGGGGATGATCCTCGGGATAAGGTAGCGGAAGATGATCCGGCTATCGCTGGCCCCATAGGCTTTTGCAGCTTCGATATAGGTGGACTCTCTGGTTTGCATAAAGATTGCCCGGTACGTTTTAATTGAAGCGCCGAAAATGCTCAGCACAATCGTGGCCCCTAACATCACCCAGATGCTTTTTGAATAAAATGTCCCAAGCATAATCAGGATAGACAGGAATGGAAGCGTCAGGTTCACCTCTGTGATCCGTTGGATGATACCATCCACCACCCCACCATACCAGCCGCCAATCGCGGCAATCGTCATTGTCAGCAGGGAAACCCCTCCGGATGCCAGCAGCCCAAACACCAGCGCAATCGGGGCTCCCCACATCAGCGGGAGCATAAGGTCGCGCCGCAGGTGGTCTGTACCTGCCCAGCCAGATACCGTGCCAAAGGACACGAATCTGGCTGTTGCATCGCCCTCTTCAAAGAGGAGCACACTAATGTTCAAAATGTAGGTTCCCTTGAGTATCTGCGGGTTTTCAGGATCTGGAGATTCGGGATCCGCAAATAACCCAATATGAGCCTGCTGGCCACCCAACCGGCGTGTCAGCGCTTCGTCCTGAGACATGCGGTAAGTTTCATTCGACCGCAATGCCAGGTCCCCCACCCGAATGGTCCGGCCATCAGGGGTATCAAGGCTTAAGGAAGCAAAAGGTTCTTTATCTGTAAATTCCGAATTAAAGTAGACCAATACTTCCTGGGGAAATTCGTCTGCCGTCACATCAAATGTGAAGGTCATTTTAACATCAGTTTTACCAGACGCGGTAGTCACATACTCTTTGGTAGCGCCTTCTCCCTCTTCAGCGGAAACCACAATCGTCTCAGGTTTTTTGGAATCAGAGAACCAGTTCACCCAAATTGGTTGAGCCAGACGCGGGCTGGTATCCCAGACGCCTTCGCCGCCTCGCCATAAGCGAACGGCCTCGTCATAAGGGATTGTGATAATTGTATAAATTGCCAACCCGATCAGCAGCAAGGTAATCGTAATGCCAATCATGGCTGACGGGTATTTTCTCATCTCGGATAGTGATCGTCTTAGTGCATTCATTTTTATCCCTCACCAATTTTGACCCTGGGGTCTACCAGAGCATAGATGAAGTCCAGCAGGAACACAGTCAGGGCCAGCAAGTAGGCGTAAACAATGGTCAGACCAACAATTACTGGCGTATCATAAAACCCAATTGCTCGGTAGTATGTACGTCCCAGACCAGGCCAGCTGAAGACTGTTTCTGTAATAATTGCGCCTGTCCACAAAGCGATGATCAGCAAGCTAAAGTTGGTAATGATCGTCGGCAATGTAGGCCGCAGGATGTAGCGTCGTTCAACTTCACGATCTGGCAGGCCTTTGGCCTTGGCCATTTCCACATAATCTTCCGTGGAATAGATCAGGAAGAACGTTCGCCAGTTGTAGATGCTCAGGAAAAGCGAGCTGATGATCAGCGCAGAGGCAGGTAAGATCAGATGCTTTCCAACATCCAATGCGTAATCCCATTGGGTTTCAGGTGGGGGCGAACTGATCATTCCCCCAAAGGGTAATATTCGAAAGACCGCTGCAAAGAGCAGGATCAGGAATAAGCCGTAAAACCAGGATGGCGCAGAAGAAGTCGGCGATAACGCGATGATGGCCTTGTCCCAAAAGCTACCGTATTGGCGTGAAAGCGCAAGTGCAAAGAATAAACTTCCAAAAAATAAGAATAAATTCGAAGTACCCATCAAAAGCAACGTGGGTGGGAGGCGTTCCAAAATGATATTGCGGACTTCTTTCGAGCCGGTATCACTGCTCATCTGAATTGCACGCCCAAGGTCTAACACCAAAGCATTGGTCAAATAACCAAATGCGCGTACAGCAAAGGGTCTGTCCAGGCCAATGCGGTGCTCTTCCTGGGCAACCTGGTCAGCCAGGTAAATTCGTTTTTGCTCAGGGTCCAGGTTCCGGTATACCTCATCGCGCGAGAGGGACATGGCGATTTGTTCCCGGATGGCGCCGCGCATGATGTTGTCCACATATCCACCCATATTGGCGATCATGATCGTCAGGAAAATCCCGGTAGCCACAGTGAAGAACAGCATAATGATCCGTACACTGGTGTACTTCAGCACGCGGGATAAAGTGCTAGAGCCTTTCCTCGGTTCGATCTCTTCTTCAGCCTGAGGTTGCATAGATTGAGCTTCAACACTCATCACTACCTCCTAGAAATTAAAGTTTTGTGCGTTTTTAATAGGGGCAAGGGTTCCGGTGCTAAGCACCATCTTCCTTGCCCCTATTTTACTATAGGATCATCTCAAATTTCACCTTAGTGAATAATTCACCTAAGTGAATTATGAGAATTTCCCAGGTTTACTCTGAAACGAACTCGAAGTCCACAATTGTGGGGGAAGCCACTGGGAGAACTGTGATAACAATTTCCAGTTTATTCGAGCCAGATTCAAGGGCGCTGGTGGTGTCTGTATCAAGGGTCACAAGATACTGACCTTCAGCAACAAACTCGGCATCGCCACTACCAACCAAATCGCTGTTGGCGTTGAAGAGCAGGTATTTGACGGCGGTAACTTCGTCGGACGGGTAAGGCTCACCCTCGAAGTCAACGAAGACATCAAAGGTGGCTTCTTCACCGATCACCACGCGCCCAGCGCCATCAACTGCGCCTTCCGCAAGTTTCGGGGTGGCAAAGCCAGCCCAGCGGTCAGCCAGATCAGGGAAGTTGGGGTTGTAGGTCAGGGTAGCGGTCTTTTCAACCGGGAATACCTCATCCAGGATGTAAGGACCAGTGCCTACCCAGAAGTGACCATATTCGCCGTAGAAAGCTTGCAGGTTCGCGTAGCGGGCAGCAGCTTCATCTGCAGTCACGAATTGACCCATGGTGGGTTCAAACGGAATGAAGGATTCAGCAGCAGCTTCGTCCAGCTTGGCAGCAAGGATTTCCAGGCTCGGGCCGGCGATGAAGTTCATCCATTCGACCTCGAGGGCATCGGCTTTGTCTGCAGAGTAGGCCAGTTCGCCAGCGGCTTCGGCTTTGTTGGCAACAGCAAGCACGTGCCAGGAGCCTTCACCGTAGGCGTATTCCGGCCAGTTGGGGGCCGTAAAGCCAGCGGTCAGTTCGGCATCGTCATACCATACGTCGGTGTATCGTTCGATAACCAGCGGATCGGTGGAAACGATCTTGTAGCCCTTGAAAGCATCCAGGGAAGCTTCAAGCGGAGCAGCCTGAGATTCATCGTAGATCACACTGCCTTCTTTACCAACTGCGAAGCCCATGATCTGGGTCATCACAAAGTCGCCAACGGAAAGCGGGCTGCCATCGTGCCAGGATACCACATCGAACATGTCGGCGGGGTAAGTGTACACAACTTTGACCAGTGAGGTCAGGCCATCCGGGAACTTCTCATCAACGGTGATCCAGGTCTCGGTCGCGGCATCCCAGTCAACCCAGGCATCGCCAGGAACGGTGATCTCATCAGCGGTTTCGAGGGTCACCCAGTCGTAGGTCTTGGTTACGGGCAGGTCAGACTGCACGGTCACCACTGCGCTCTCAAGGCGCTGCGGCAGTGAGATACCAGTGTGCGGGTGGGTCATCAGGTCGTGAGACGAGGTGGCGTTCTTCCACAGCGAGTCGTAGGTCCAGTTGGAGCCTGCGATCGGGTTCGAGGGGTCAACCATCAGGTCGGAGTCGATCACGCGCAGCACGCCGCCTTCCTGGCCGGTGAAGCGGGCGGTGTAAGGCCACATGTTGCTGGCATCGATACCTGCTGCCAGGTCACCGGCAACTTCAACGCCCTGCACCCACGGGGCTGCGCCGCGGCCGTCAACTACCCACACGCGGTAGTTGTACTTGAACTGAATGTCGAAAGCTTGGCGGAACAGTTCATCGCGTCCTTCCTGTGTGGTGAACGCTTTGTTGGCCAGGTCATCAAGCACCTGAATGTCTGCTTCGTCCATATCATAAGCCTGCCACAGGGTGGTGAAGGAATATGCGCTGGACGGGGAATAGAAGAACTGTGCATCGCTGGAGTCGTCACGGCTAACAATGCTGGAGATCCAGGCGCCGGTGTACAGGTTCCATTCGCCATCAGCAACGTCGCCACCAACCCAAAGGGCGGAGAGTTCAGAAGAGGTACCGTACTGTCGGTTGACAACGAAGCCTACTTCTTCCAGCCAGTTGGAGATGATGTCGCCCATCGGGCGGCGGGTGCCATCCGAGTCGGTGCGGATGAGGAAAGTGATCTCAACGGGTTCGCCGTTGTATGTCCACTGACCGTCAACCAGTTCAGCGCCCATTTCTTCCATACCAGCGGTGATCCCGGCAACAGCTTTGTCGCGGTTGGCGGCATACTTCACTTCATAGGCACGGATTGTGGCGATGTAGCGGGCATATTCCGGGAAGGCAGACAGCAGGGATGTGAATTTCGGAGCCGCATTCCCGCCGTAAACTTCCTGGTTGATGTAATCGCGGTCGATCAGCCAGTTCATCGCTTCGCGGACCTGAGCAGAGGCAAACGGATTCAACGCCCCGGTCGCATCAAAGGTGGGACCATAGGGGTTCATTGTGATCTCATAATAGAGACCAAAAACGTTGAAATAGTTCAGACCGGCATCGCGGATCGCCTGGATGTCCTGCGGGGTGGCCAGGGAGTTGGCATACAGGTCAGCTGCACCGGCATCCAACTGGGTCACGACAGCATCTGCGGTAACTGTGGAAAGAGAGATGGTGTCCAACCAGCCGCCAGTGCGGGTGGTTGCAGGCATCGGCTCTTCAGTCGGCTCTTCCATCGGTTCTTCGGTGGGAGTTTCGCCTTCATCTACGGGGGCTGTTGTAGGTTCTGCTGCAGTTTCTTCAGTGGGTTCAGTCGCCGGAGCTTCTGTTCCACCGCAAGCAACTAACAACATGCTAACGACTACTAACAAGCCTAGTACTGCTAAAAGTTTTTTAGACATGTGTTCTTGCTCCTCCAATAAGCAAAAATTTTAAAAGAGTGGTTAACAGGGGGAAATAACTTAGTATCGGGCATCTCTATTGAGGCACCACCTCCTTCTCCATATAGAATTTCGGCTTCCCTTTGGGAGACCGATAAAATATATTATCATTAAATCATAATACGTCAACTGAAAAATTAATCTTGCGTTAACGATTCTCTAATATTTCTCATAGTTATCGAGACAGATCTGACAGTACTCAGGCGGATGCCAATTCCTTTTTCATCTCGCCTCTATTCGGAAGTTTTTCCGTCACCCACACCCAAAAGATGGCAAAGCCCAATTGGCGTCGTAGTGCGACCCATAAATAGACCGCCTGGGTGCGCTCAAATACATCCGGGATATCCAGGCTGTAAGCAGCTTTATTGGTCAGTCGGATCAACGCGTCCACCTTTTGTTCGGTTTGGGCTAAATAGCCCAACGGGCGGTGTGCAGCCTGCATCGCCTTCAACCGGTCTTGCAATTCCTGAATAAACTCCAGCGGTGTTTGGGCTTCACCGCGCTCCACGCCCAGCTGCTTGCTGAACCAGATCAGACGCCGGTACACCACCCTGAAAGTCCTTTCGATGGAGATGTGGCGAAGCCAGAAAACTTCCGCACGCAGCCAGATCAGCCCGAGCACTATTGCCAGGAGGATCATTCCCCCCAGCGCCAATAAGGTGATTTCCAGGCCGGTATATTCAACCGGGGGATTTGTGAACTCGATCTCCCTTTCAAATGAGGGCAGATCGGAAGCCAGTTCCTCACGACCGATCGCAGGACGGCCAGCAGTCGGTTCAAAGGTCACCCAACCATACTCCGGGAAATAAATCTCGGCCCAGGAATGCGCCAGGTCAGCCGTGACCACATAATACCCATTCTCCGCGTCATAAGCGCCCCCAATATAGCCAATAGCCAGCCGGGCAGGAATCCCCACCGCTCTCGCCAATACCACCATGGAAGACGCATAATAATCGCAGTACCCTTCCTGCAAATCGAACAGGAAATAGTCCACAATATCAATATTGGCAGGTTTGGTTGGCAAGTCCAGTGTATAGGGGAAGGTCCGCAAATATTGTTCGATAGCAACCGCTTTGTCATAGCTGGTCAGCTCGTTTTGGGTCAGATCATACGCCAGGTCAATTACCCGTTCCGGTAAGGTTTCGGGCAGCTCCAGATAGCGATCCAGCATCCAGTCCGGATAATCGGTAGAGACGTTGCGCAATTCTTCTTCCGAAAATACGGGGACAACCGAATACGCCTCATAGCTGCGGGAATCCAGCGTTGCGCCAAACATATCCTGAAATGCGCTCAACCCACTCCCTTCGCGCCAGGCCACATTATATTCCCGGTCCACAACCGCCACTTCCCCCACAACATGCACCTTATAGATCCCCTGGCTGGTATCCGCATAGCGCACCTGCTGTTTGATTAATCGCTGGTGATTGGTATAGCTGGAGATGGCCTCCTGCCCACCCTGATACACATAGACCTTGCCGTCATTGGAGATCCAGCCGCTGGACTGGTAGAAATCATAGTTGAGCGAGCGGAAATAATAGCTCTGTTCAGCCGGATCAAGCTCCACCACATCGCCGGTGATTGGGTCAGTTTCCTCGACCAGCACAATCATCACCACTTCATCCGCCAGGTCGGGGCTGGAACCGACCAAAAAGTTGGTTGGCAAGCCTCCGCGGCCCAATCGGCTGAAGCTTTCGGCCAGGGTGGTTCTCTTTTCATTTGCCTCGATCCCCAGGCTCTGGCGCACCTCGCTCGAGTTATCGGTATAACGCTGCTGCTTGGTTGTAAAATCGTCCCACCATTCCCGGACTTTATTGATATCAATAGAAGTGATCCCACCGGCAGCAAAGACCAACGCCACCGAAAGCATCATGGCGGCCTGGGTGGAATTCTTGCGGATCAACCCTGAATACCCTACTTTACGCTCGATCCACTTCCGCTCCAGGTCTGCCTGAGCAGAAAACACCATCAGGATCACTGCGCTGCCTAACATCACCAATACCACATTGGAAGAGGCATTTGCATATGTCCGGGCAATCGCCACCAGCAAAAAGGCTGGGATCACAGCCTCCAGGGGACGGCCTTTCTTCCAGAAAAACCAGGATGCCCAAATCGAGACCAGCCAGATCACCAGCCCCCAGATCAGCTGTGTGGAAATCAGGTCCGTATTCATTCGAGGGAATCGCCACACCCACAACACAAATCGCTGCAGCATCACAAAAAGGCTTTCTGTGAAGCCGTAAATATATAGGAAGAGAGTTTCTAAAGAGGGGGAAGATGGTGTGCCTTGCAGAGTGCGGTTGAGCGCTTCGAAAGCTGTCCCCAGCCAAAACCACAGATTCCCCATTGCCTGCCA
>QKGK01000358.1 GCA_003250455.1 Chloroflexota bacterium
ACCGCCACCTTCACCGCCACACCGACGATGACCTACACCCCCACGCCGGAAACGGCCATGATCCTCAGCACCCAATACAAGGTGGAACTCCTCGCCTTCCCCGGCGGTCCGGTCATCGGCAGCCTGTACCGCAACCAGACCTTCCAGATCCTGTACCAGTCGCAGATCGTGGACGGCTGGGTGTGGATCCAGATCCAGGACCAGGAAGGCCGCGTCGGCTGGGTGCCGCAATTCCAGATACAGCAGGTCACCGAAACGCCGGTGCCGTAACAGATTACCTCCCTATCGAGACAAAACATCTCCTACCCCGGTTTTATAGGCAGACTTCTTGCACTTGATTCAAATAAATCTCTTATGAGGGTTTTGCGTTGCGCTAATCCTGCCGATGTTATAATTTCAGGAACGGGAACTGGAAATTTCCCTGCTTTTACAACTTTCTGATTCCCTTTATTTTCACTAAAAACGTGTACACGCCTTACCAAAGGACCAACGATTATGATGCGATTTGACAGATTTACTGAACGTGCCCAGGAAGCCGCACAGCGTGCCGCTGAGATCATCCAGCGCTACGGGCACAATCAGATTGATACCGAGCACATCCTCCTCGCCCTGATCGAACAGCCGGACGGGGTTGTCTCCCAACTACTGGAAGTGATGAACGTGGACGGCGATATGCTCACCGAACGGCTGGACTACATCCTGCGCACCAGCCCCAAAGCCAACATCTTTGGCGGCGGTGCCGGGCAGGTCTTCATCACCCCGCGCGTCAAGCGGATCATCGACCTCGCCAACGAAGAAGCCAACCGCCTCAAAGACGAATACATTTCCACCGAACACATCTTCCTCGCCATCCTCAGCGAGCGCAGCACCCCTGCCGCCCGCCTGCTGGAAGGCGCCGGTGTGACCAAAGAGCGCGTCCTTGAAGCTGTCACCCAGCTGCGCGGCGGACAGCGCGTTACAGACCCGCAAGCAGAAACCCGCTACCGCACCCTGGAAAAATATTCCCGCGACCTGACCCAGATGGCCCGCGAAGGCAAGCTAGACCCGGTCATCGGGCGGGATGCCGAAATTTTACGCGTCATCCAGATCCTCTCCCGCCGCACCAAGAACAACCCGGTGCTGATCGGCGAAGCCGGGGTCGGCAAGACCGCCATCGTGGAAGGGCTGGCCCAGAAGATCGCCACCAACGATGTCCCCGAGATCCTCGGCGGCAAAAAGGTCGTCTCGCTCGACCTGGGCGCGATGATCGCCGGGTCCCGCTTCCGCGGTGAATTTGAAGAGCGTCTCAAAGCCACCATCGAAGAAGTCCAGCGCGCCCAGGGAGAGATCATCCTCTTCATCGACGAGCTGCACACCGTGGTCGGCGCAGGCGCCGCCCAGGGAGCCATGGACGCCTCCAACATGCTCAAACCGGCCCTGGCGCGCGGCGAGCTGCAGGCTGTCGGCGCCACCACCCTGGACGAATACCAGAAACACATCGAGAAAGATGCCGCCCTGGAACGCCGCTTTGCCCCGGTCTACGTGGAAGAACCCAGCGAAGAAGATACCGTGCGTATGCTCCACGGGCTGCGCGACCGCTATGAAGCCCATCACAAGGTGCGCTTCTCGGACGAAGCCCTCGAAGCGGCCGTCAAGCTCTCCGCCCGCTACCTTACCGACCGGCGGCTGCCGGATAAAGCCATCGACCTGATGGACGAAGCCGCCGCCAAGCTGCGCATTGCCCTCTTCTCGCTCCCGCCGGACCTGAAAGAGATGAAGCAGGAACTCGACCGCACCCTGGCGGAAGAGGAGCAGGCCGGGCTGGAGCGTAATTACGAACGCGCTGCCCAAAAGAAGGCCGAACGCCTGCGCATGGAAGAAGAATACCGTGAAAAACGCACCCAATGGGAATCCGAGCATGAGCTGGACGAAGTGGTCGATGCCGACGAAGTGGCCGAAGTATTGGCCCAGTGGACGGGCATCCCGGTCAGCCAGATGATGGAAACCGAGGCCCAAAAGCTGCTCAGCATGGAAGACCGCCTGCGGGAACGCATCATCGGGCAGGACGAAGCCATCAGCGCCGTCTCCGATGCCATCCGCCGCTCCCGCTCCGGCCTCAAAGACCCCAAACG
Organism: Chloroflexota bacterium; assembly: GCA_003250455.1. Lineage (GTDB taxonomy): Bacteria > Chloroflexota > Anaerolineae > Anaerolineales > UBA11579 > UBA11579. Next base: position 2,112 of record QKGK01000358.1, read on the forward strand.
CCCGATCGGCTCCTTCATCTTCATTGGGCCTTCCGGCGTGGGCAAGACCGAGCTGGCCAAAGCCCTGGCTGAATTCCTCTTTGACGACGAAGACGCCCTCGTGCGTATCGACATGAGCGAATACCGCGAGCAGCACACCGCTTCCCGCCTCTTTGGGGCACCTCCCGGATACGTGGGCTACGAAGAAGGCGGCCAGCTGACCGAAGCCGTCCGCCGCCGCCCGTACCGGGTGGTACTGTTTGACGAAATTGAAAAAGCCCACCCCGAAGTGTGGAACTCCCTCCTCCAGATCCTGGACGACGGCCGCCTCACCGACGGGCAGGGGCGCACGGTCAACTTCCGCAACACTGTGCTGATCATGACCAGCAACCTGGGCACCGAGTTTGTGCGCAAGTCCGGGGCGCTGGGCTTCCTCCAGCCCGGGGACAACGGCGAAGACCGCGAGTCACAGAAGAAGATCGAAAAAGCGCTCAAAGACACCTTCCGGCCCGAGTTCCTCAACAGGATTGACGAGATCATCACCTTCTCGCAGCTGAGCGTGGAAGACATGAAAGAGATCGTCGGTCTGCAGATGAAAGAGATCCACGAGCGCGTCGCCGACCAGGGGCTCACCGTCACCCTGACGGATGAAGCCGAAACCTGGCTGGCCTCTCAGGGCTACGACCCTGCCTTCGGCGCCCGCCCGCTCAAGCGTGCCCTGCAAAAGTACGTGGAGAGCCCGCTCTCCATCAAGATCCTCGAAGGCGAGTTCCTTGCCGGAGACACGGTGGAAGTCGGCGTGAATGAAGACAGCGACGGCATGTCCTTCTCCCTCAAGGAGCGTAAAGGCAAAAAAGCGCCTACCCGCACCGAGGTGGAAGAGCCCGTCTCTGCTGAGTAAGACTACACAAGATTACGACAGCCCATGGACATCCATGGGCTGTTTATATTTTGGGGGTACAGGGAAAAAGTGATAAAATTGATGATAAATACCCGGATTTTGCGAACATACAGTACATAGACCAATCACATCTAATTACTTCCCCATTTAATTTATCAACATCGAACCGGATTTATTCGGGCATAACCTGTAAGCTGGAAAAACGCCAGAGCGTGTAATCCATTTTAAAGGAGCATGACTTGTTGATCTCGCTTGCCCATTCTTGATCCACAGAATCCTTCATATACCGATGATAATACATTCAGGGTGAGAAACTAGTCCCAGCGCCAATGGTTGACATACCGAACGAATTTCCAGTCATATCGTTATTAGATCAAGGAGAGATCATGATCCATACAACCATTAATGGTGAGCAGCGGCAGCTGACCAACACTCACCCTGATGAAACTGTTGCTGAATTCCTGCGCAGCACCGGTCTGACTGGAACAAAAATCGTATGCAATGCCGGAACCTGCGGTGCATGCACAATCCTGGTAGACGGTACTCCCATGTGCGGCTGCCTGCTTCCGGTACATCATATCGAAGGGCGTCAGGTAAAGACGGTTGAAGCTTTTAGCGCGGAAAAACTTCATCCTGTGCAGCGTGCCTTAATGGCCCATGATGGGTTGCAATGCGGGTTTTGCACTCCAGGGTTTATCATGAGCGGGATTGCATTTTATGAGATTTGGCAGAGGGATCATCCAGGCGAAACGCCCAGCCGGGATAAAATTGCCGCCGCCTTATCCGGAAATCTTTGCCGTTGTGGGGCATACGCTGGAATCTACGATGCAATACAAAGCGCTTGCGCAGGGGAGTTTGATTCAATTACCGAGATAGTGGCGCCGCGCTACGAAGCCCTGGAAAAAATTACTGGTCGGGCTCGATATACGATTGACCAGCATTATTCTGATCAACTTGAAGGAGTAATCCTGCGCAGCATCCATCCCCATGCCAAAATAATCAACATTGATGCCTCGGAAGCATTGGCCATACCCGGTGTATTTGCCTTCACAGAACTGCTGGAAAACGATCGGATCGTGCGCTATACCGGGCAGGAAATTGGCGCACTGGCTGCGGTAGATTTACGGACGGCGAGAAGCTCCCTGTCCAAAATTAAAGTCAAGTATCAAGTTTATCCTGCTGCGGTCGGTACGCAGGCAGCTAAAGCTGATGGGACTCCCGTGATTTACCCTGGTTTCTTCCGCAAACCACCAATTGCAGCCGAAGGAATGACATTCCCAGGTCGTTGGCAAAAAAACCTCCGGGTAAGCTTGCTCAAACCCACCGCCAAATCAGCCAGGAAAGCCCAACGGATGATCAATCAGGCCCGCTCTAACCACAACCCGAACCTAATCGAGCGGACATTTCACAATGCCATCCAGGTGCATACACCGTGGGAACCACACGTGTGTGTCGCCAAATGGAATGATCCCCAACATCTTACCGTACATCTTTCAACGCAAAGCGTTCATGGTAGTGCGCATGTCATCGCCGAACATTTCGACCTGGAGGATGAAAATGTGATCCTGGTTGCTGAACACATTGGTGGTGGTTTTGGAAGCAAACAAGGGGTCACTGTGGAAGGAATTGCAGCTATCACGCTGGCGCGGCTAACGGAACGGCCCGTCCGGGTTTTCTTAAACCGCCTTGAGGAACTCAGTTTCGCCGGATACCGCCCTGGAACTGAAGCGATTTTATCTGTCTTGACAGACGACGAAGGTCATCTGCAAGCGTTATCTACAACCAGCTGGGGGGATGCAGGGATTGCTATTGGCAATGGTGTAAGCTTTTTCATTGGGGCTTATAACCCAGAGGAGATACCACGAAACACAATCGACATTGATGTCATCAACAACAATCCACCTGGCTCACCTTTTCGAGGCCCAAATGGACCGCAGGCATTGTGGGCCTGGGAACAGATGATTGATGAAACTGCTCACCACCTGGGAAAAGACCCGATCAAGTTGCGCAAACAGTGGTACCCGGAAGACGAACTTCGACACAAGTTACTCGATTGGGCTGCCAGTTTACCGGTCTGGCAGAACCGGGATACAAACCAAGGAGAGGATTCCCGCTTCAAACGCGGGGTTGGGTTATCGGTAAGTGCATGGCCATTTATATATAATGGCAATACCAAAGTTACGGTCGGCATTCGCAAAGAGGGACTATATGTTAAAACCGGCACGCAGGATATTGGGACTGGTACGCGCACATTGCTAGCAACGGCCGCAGCGCAGGGATTCGGCATTGCAACAGACCATATACAAGTAATCGTTGGAAATTCAAATGCCCCCCTGGGACCGGCTTCTGCTGGTAGCCAGGCTGCAAATTCCGTTTACGGACCTGCGGTTTCTGCAGCTCAGATGCTCAAAACCGAATTGCTCACACTTGTCCAGGAC
>QKGK01000276.1 GCA_003250455.1 Chloroflexota bacterium
CCTGTAGATGTGAATGCCGCTGTACATCGGGGTACGCCCCTCTTCATTCAGAATTGCAGCTTTATATTCAAGGATTAATACGCGCAGCGCCGGGGTCATCTTCGCTTTCAGCGCATCCAGTTCAGCCCGCTGCCGGTCGATAAACTCCTGATCGACTGCCCAGATATCGATCTTCCACGGACGTCCCCAATCCCCCACATCAATCACCGGCTTGATGTAGCGGCCATCTTTAATTGGCCCCGCCCCCAGGTTTAGAAAATTGACCCGCACCACCGGGTGATGTTCCGCCAGATAGGTGACGACTTCAAACAGCTGGCGCGGCGTGGCTGGCGGCAGGTGGAGGTCAATATCCGGGTAGGCCATTACATCCAGGTAATAGCTGCCGGTCGGGGTGAGAGGGCCGATTCCCCGGCATAGTTCCGCCAACCGGATGGTATCTAGCAATTCATCCGCTTCCAGCTTTAATTTTGCCGCTCGTTCCAAAGGAGTCAAAGCCATAACCTGATTATACGCCTTTTCCGTGGCCAGGATGGCCTCGCGTTTTTATATACCGGGATTGCTTCGCTGCGTTCGCAATGACGTAGATATAAATTGATTGTCATTGTGAACGAGCTCAGCGAGGGAAGCAATTTCTGCTGCCGCGCTATTCCTCTGTATCCACCCAATCTGCCCAGTAATTATTTCCCTCACTGGTCAGTTGCACGACCTCGCTGCCGTCTGAGCGCATGCGGTAGATCTGGTATTTGCCGCTGCGGTTGGACTGGAACAGGATGTACGCTCCATCCGGCGACCAGGCCGGGTCTTCGCTGACCGCTCCTTCGTAGGTAAGCTGCTGCTCGCCGCTGCCATCTGCGTTGATCACAAAGACCTGCCGCTGCCTGCCCGTCCCGGCCATAAAAGCGATCTGCTCCCCATCCGGCGACCAGGCAGGGAAGAAGTCCATGCGATCGTTCTCGGTCAGGCGGCGGATATTCCCTCCGTTTGCATTTGCCAGATACAATTCCACATTCCCATCCCGGTTGGAGGCGAACACGATCTGGCTTCCATCCGGCGACCAGTCCGCCCAAAAGCCGTCCTCGATGAGCACTTCCATACCGCTGCCGTCCGCCTGGAGCAGGTAGATGTTGCCCTCAAAATTGAACTCATCGTCAAAGGTCAGCGCTTCCCCGTCCGGCCGCCAGGCCGGGTGGTGGGCGGATACCATGCCGGGTGCCAGCAGACGCACTTCGCTCCCGTCCGGTCCGATCTGATACAGATGGAACTGACAATCCGGGAAACACGCTCCGGCATTAGGGTCATCCCGGTCGCTGATAAATACGATCTGCCTGCCATCCGGTGACCAGGCCGGGGCGCTGTCCTCAATCTGATTGATGGTCAGGCGCGTCTGCCCGCTGCCGTCCGGCTGCATAGTGTACAGCTCGGCATTGCCTTCCCGCTCGGAATAGAATACGATCTGCCCACGCAGTTCGCTGCCTACCGGGTGGCGCAGAGTATTCAACCACACCTGCGCGCCTCCCCTAAATCTGCCAACAACCAGGTCCAGGTCGCCATCGCCATCCAGGTCTCCCAGCGCCGGCTTACCGCTGGCATCGGCGCTTTCCCCCAGGCGCAGCCCGTTGTCCGTGAAGTGACCACTCCCGTCATTCAACCAGACCTCATTCGGCAGGTCCATATTGGTGACAACCATGTCCAGATCCCCGTCCAGGTCCAGGTCTCCAACTGCCAGGTCTGCCCCCAGTGTCGGGTTAAGCTGCTGACCGCTGTCGGTGAACTGACCGCTACCATCATTGAAGAACACCCGGCTGGGATAGCTGCCTGTATCCCGGAAGCCATTCGCCACAACAGCATCCAGGTCCCCATCCGCATCCACATCTGCCAGGGAAATCCCCCCCAAAGTCGCTTCCGGATCATCCAAATGCCACCCTTCAGACAGTTGACCCCCATCATTCAAAAAGACCACATAGCCGTTCCCCCAGCGTTTGCCAAAATAATCGTCATCGCCATCGCCGTCCAGGTCGCCCCAGGCAATCGTCTCTTCCATCAAGGCCAGCCCGCTGTCGGAGAAATACCCCGCACCGTCGTTAAGATAGACCTTATCAGCCAGACCGTTGGGGGAATAGTAGACCACGTGTACATCCGGTGCGCCGTCGGTATTCAGGTCCACCAGGTTCATGTCCGAAGCGCTGATCCTGGCATCGCCAAAGTCGTTTTGGCTGGGGGTAAAATCCCCGCTGCCGTCATTCAGGTACAACTGGCTGGGGGAAACAAACTGGTGGCAGACGATAAAGGCATCCAGGTCGCCATCCGCATCGAAATCTGCCAGGGCAGCGCCGTGCCCGTATTTGGTCAGCTGCTGGCCGGTATTCACAAAAGTGCCACCGCCGTCATTCAGCCAGACCCCTGCGGGGTTCTTCATCGGGTTGGCAAAGACCGCATCCAGGTCGCCATCCCCATCCAGATCACCCAGGACAACCTGAAAGGTTTCCGGCGAGACGAACGTCTGCCCGGTATCGAACAGTTCAAAAGCCGGTGCTGGTGCGGTTGGTTCAGGGGGCTTGGTTGGGAGGACTGTTGCGGTCGGTTCGGGGGGAAAGGTAGGGGCAGTGGTTTGGGTAAGCGCAGCCGGTTCAGCCGCCGCTGGCAGGTTGGCGGAACAGGCTGACAGGATGATCAGCAGCAGCAAAACAAAAAACGTGTGCAATCCGGATCTCATCATTCCTCCTCAAGAATACCCGTACTCACACATTCATTGTACAGAGCTATTGCCCCCGCCAGATTAAAACAATTTTAGACTTTCCGCAAAAGCTCAGAAATACTTGTCGATGCCCCCAAAGCCGATCTGCTTGTTCTGCCCGGTCTTTTTGATGAAGTTCGCCAGCCGCTTGTGGAATTCTTCCGGGCGGGCGCGGGCGTCGTCAATGTACGCCACCCGGATGCGCCGGTAAACCGGGGAGAACGCCTGGTAGTGCTGCCAGGCTTCGGGATTCTCCCGGATGGCGTCCAGGATGTCCTCCGGGAAGACGAATTCTTCCTCCAGCATCGGCTGGACCCCCGGCAGCACCGATGGATGGATCAGGTCGTGTTCGGCCAGCCAGCGCAGGCGTTCCTTGTTCTGCTGGGAGTAACTGCTTTTGGGGTTGCGCGGCGTATAGCGCTGCACAGCTGATTCTGCGTCCAGCTTTTTGACCGTACTATCGATCCAGCCGAAGCACAGGGCTTCTTCAACCGCATCGTTATACAGCAGGCGCGGCCTGCCGGAAGCCTTGTTGGGGTTCACCAGCCAGATCTCCGCCGCGGTCTGGAAATTGGCCGCCAGCCAGGCGCGCCACGCTTCCCGCGTATGTACGTAAAGTGTCTCGCCGATCTCCATCAGCCCTCGGCGACCAAATTTCTGGCATGCCGGTAGACCAGGGGGGCTGCCACCCAATAGGCAATCCCCACGAGGAACAAGATGGCGCTGTAGGAGCCGCCGGTCTTCAGGCCGAGGACCAGCGCAAACGCCCCCACCGCTACCACCACGGCCAGGGCGGTATATACTTTGGTGCGGTGCAGCCAGGCATACGGCAGAAAGTGCACCCCGCCCAAACCGGCCATTACCACCGGGACCTGCCCCGGGTTGATGTTATAGACCACGATCAAAAATGGGATTGCCAGCGCCTGGGAGATAGCCATAAAGGCAGAAAGATCCTTGAGCGGGTTCTCTGCAGACATGCGGGCCGTGCCCATGCGCTTCTCCAGCCACAGGGCCAGCGGCAGGGCCACACCTCCCTGGAACATGACCAGCAAAGCCGAAGTTTCGCGCGGCAGGGTTAACGACAAAACCCCCACCAGGATAAAGGTAGCCCCGTAGCAGATCAGGAAGGGCGCTCCTCCTGCTGAACTGGCGCTGACCTCGTTAAGGGCGCGGTCAAAGCTATAATTTCCCATCATCTCATCCTTTCCTTAATCAATCAATAAATCAGACAAGAATTGTCCTATATTGGATTATAAACCATAACCATACATTTCAAAAAACGCACGTTCAGGGCGTTTGCTGCGCTACCCAGGTGTCGACCACCTCTTCCAGCGTGGGCAGGGGCATGCTGCCATTGCCCAGCACCACGTTGTGGAACTGGCGCAGGTCGAAGGATTCGCCCAACGCCTCATGGGCTTTCTCCCGTATGCGCATGATCTCGATCTTGCCGACCAGGTAAGCGGTGGCCTGCCCCGGATAGCTGATATAGCGCACGACCTCGTTCTGCACCATACCGCGCGGCAGTCCGGTGTTCTCCACCATGTAATCCACCGCCTGCTCGAAGCTCCAGCCCATCGCGTGGATGCCGGTATCCACCACCATGCGGGCGGCTCGCAGGGCTTCAAACTGCAAACGCCCCAGGTCTCCGGCCGGGTCATCGGCATACCAGCCCATCTCCCAGGCCAGGTATTCGGCATACAGCCCCCAGCCTTCGGCGTACCCGGTAAAGATCATCAGATGCCGGAAGAAAGGCAGGTTCCCCAGTTTGGGACTCATGATCTGGAAGTGATGTCCCGGAATGCCTTCATGGTAAGCGACTGTCTTGATCTTGAAGATCGCCTGGCTGCCGCCGGTATAGGCAAAGAACTTGCCCGGGCGGGTGCCATCCAGCGAACCGGCCGAGTAGTAGTTCCCGGCATTGCCGCCGACCACCTCCAGCTTGCCCTCCGGCCGCTGGTCAAAATAGCCGCCCACCTGCTCATCCGCCAGGGAGAGCACGCGCTCGTACTCCTGCGCAATCGCCTCCCCGGAAAGCGAGCCGTTATCGGCTTCCAGTTCATTGAACAGGGCCGGGAAATCCTGGGAGGTATCGTAGCCCAGGACTTCAAACCGCTGGCGCATTTCCCCGGCGATCCGTTCGGTCTCTGCTATCCCCTGTGCGTGGATATCATCAGCGGTCAGGAATGAGGTGGTGTAGTAATGCAGCAGCCAGTTGTAATAGTCTGCCCCGCCCGCATACGCTGAGAGCCCAATCACTTCCGGCGCCTGAGCCTGCAGTGTGGACAGGGTGCCGTCCAGCCGCTCGAAGGCCGGGAAGACCTCCTCGTTGAGTGCTGTGGTCAGTTCTTCTTCCAGGGCGGTGCGGGTGGCTTCGTCCAGGCCGTCAATATCAGCCGTCTTGGCATGGAACACGGCGCGCAGCGGAGAGGCATTGGCGTTATACCCCAGGTAATTCTTGAGGTCGCTGCGTCCATATTCGATCACCATGCGCGGCGCAATGAACCCGGCCGCCGCCTGCGCTTCCAGCCGCTCGATGAGCTGATCGACCTTTTCGTCCAGCAAATGGATGCGGGCGACATACCCCTCCGCATCTGCCGGGGTGTTCAGCGGGTGCGACTCGGTGAAGAACATGATGAAAAGCTGCGGGTAGCTGCGCACGCTCAGCGGGGAGACCAGATATTCCAAATCGGCATA
>QKGK01000019.1 GCA_003250455.1 Chloroflexota bacterium
CATCCTGGGTGAAATTCTCGGCCAGCATCCAGTCATCGGGCTTCCACATTTCAAAGGAGAAGTCTTTGACCAGGTTGCCGCCGCCGTTGCGGGTCAGGCTGATGTCGTCCACCCACATGGTGCCGGTTGCTTTCTTGTAGAAGATGTTCAGGTTATAGCGTTTGACATCCTTGAGGGCGTTCACGGTGATGGAGCGCTGCTGCCAGACGGACAGGTCGCCGGGGTGCAGCCAGAGGGTGAAGGTCTCGGTGGTGCCGTCGGTGTAGAAGAGGATCAGGTTGGCGTAGGCGTGCCCGTCCACCGGGATGTTGAGTCCCTTGCGGTAGATGCTGAGGGTGAACTCATCCCCGGCGTTGGCGCTGTAGGGATTGAGGGAGAAGACGCGCTTGAAGTCGCCGTTGCCGTTGAAGACCAGGGAGCAGCTCCCGGAGTGGCTGTTGCCGGTGCCGCAGTCCGGGCCGTCAGTGGGATCGAGGAAGTCGCCTTCCCGCCAGAGTGCCGGGACGTTGGTCTCGAACGAGGTGTTGGGGAGCGCTTCTGACGGACATGCTATGCCGCCGTCGCTGATCGTCCAGCCGGCAGACTCGAGTGTGGTGCGGGCGGCTTCTCCGGCGCAGTAGGTGCTGCTGCCTCCTGAGAATGTGACCCCGCTGTTTACTGCTTGCGCCGCCCAGCCGCTCAGCAGGGCGTCGTAGTTGGCGGTGGAGAGTTTTACGCCGGTGAACATAAAGGGTGCACTCGTCAGTGCGCTGACGTTCCAGCCGCCGAGATCCTGGTTGAAGGAGGTGGCATTCTGGAACATGGTGTTCATATCGGTGACGATGCCGGTACTCCACCCGCTGAGATCCTGGTTGAACGCTGTGGCACCATAGAACATCGCACTCATATTGGTCACCTTGCCGGTATCCCAAATACCGATATCCTGGTTGAAGGAGGTGGCACCATAGAACATGCCCTCCATGTTCCTCACCTTGCCGGTATCCCAACCGCTGATATCCTGGTTGAAGGAGGTGGACCTATCGAACACATCCTTCATATTGGTCACATTGCTGGTGTTCCAACCGCCGATAGCGCCATTGAACGAGGAGGCACGGGAGAACATGAGGAGCATACTGGTGACATTGGAGAGGTCAGGTGCGTCAGGGGCGCTGCTGGTCATCTTACTGGCGCCGGCAAAAGCCCTTTCCATGCTGGTCCATTTGCCGGTGCCCCACTGGTCAATCGAGAGCAGTTTGCGCCTGTCGCCGCCATAATTGAAGTAGATACGCGGGAAGCCGGTGCCATCGCCATTAGCATCCTTGATGCGGATGGTGTATTTACCGGGCGCGCCGTAAGTGCAGGTGTAATTGAATTTCGCCCCGGTTTTTTCATCCACGCCGTCATTGTCGCAGTCCACGTTGTAGTTGTAGCCCCCGCCGGTGGTGGGGATGGTGAACTGGTCATCGTTTGAAGTGCCTGCGTTATCCGTCTTGACAGTGATGACGAAGTCATCATATTCGGAGCAGTCTTTCCCGCCATCGCTGATCCCCCAGTTATTGGGGCCAGACATTAGCGTGGTGCGTGAGGCTTCGCCTTGGCAGTAAGTGCTGTCACCGCCATCGAATGAAACGCCGCTTTGTACTGTTTGCGCCGCCCAGCCGTTCAGCAGGGCGTCGTAATTGACGGTGGAGAGTTTTACACCGCCGAACATATGCGATGCATCCGTCAGTGCGCCGACCTTCCAGGCGCTGAGATCCTGGTTGAAGGAGGTCGCGCCAAAGAAGACGCCGATCATATTGGTCACGCTGCTGGTATCCCAACCGCCGATGTCCTGGTTGAATGCCGTGGCATTAACGAACATGCCCTCTATGATCTTCACGCCCGTGGTAGTCCAATTGCTGATATCGCCATTGAATTTGGTAGCGTTGGCGAACATGTAGCTCATGTCCTCAACATTGGAGAGGTCAGGTGCGTCAGGGGCGTTGCTGGTCATATTATCAGCGCCCGAAAAAGCGTATGCCATGTTGGTCCATTTGCCGGTGCCCCACTGGTCAACGGAGAGCAGTTTGGTGACATCGCCAGTATTATTAAAGTAGATGCGCGGGAATCCGGTGTAGCCACCGGCAGCATCCCGGATGCGGATGGTCTGCGTGGCTTTTGGGGTGAAAGTGCAGGTGTAATCGCCCGATTGAGCGGCGACCTCGAAGGTGCCGTCTTCGTTGCAGTCCACGATGTAGTTGTAGCCTGTTCCGGTGGTCGGGATGGTGAAGCTGCCGGTGCCGCCTTCCACGGTGATAACGAAGTCGTCTGTGGCGGCGAGCTGAAGCGGGGCAGCTGTGCTGCTCTGCGCGGTGGTGAGTCCCAACAACAGGACGATGCCCGCGGCAAAAAAGATACGCCAGGGGTTGAATAAACGCCATTCATTCATTTTATTTTCCTCTATGGATAGTTTGTAAGAGCTTCGTGAAAGGTTCGCTTTGGGCTTTCCCCGGAGCATGGCAAATCGATTGGATTTAGTCTTGACTAAGATGGTTTGCCAAAAAAATAAATCTTTGTAATAATATCACCAAAATGATAAAAAAGACAAGGAATATCATAAAATTTGGTAAGAATTGGTTCCTCTTTTTGGGAAAATGGGAGTCGTTTGCCCGCACAGGATGGATAAGAGGCTGGAGATTATAAAATTCAGACCATGTTAGCAGGTCTTAGGTGATTCTGGTGGGTAGATAGGATGATTTGAAATGGTCTCACAATTGATCAGCACAGCGGCTAATCTTCGGGTGCTTTTTCCCCTGTTATTTTTTCCCCTCGATTTTTCGTTTCTTCCAAAATCACGCTCAGGAGCATCAGCGCCACGCCAACGGTAATGCTGGCATCGGCGATGTTGAAGATGGCGAAATTGCCCACCGAAATGAAGTCGATCACGTGGCCGTACTGGATGCGGCTGACCAGGTTGCCAATCGCACCAGCCAACTGGAAGATGACGGCAAGCCGCAGCATTTTTTCTTCCCGCCCCAGCTTGGGGAAGATCACAATCACCGCCACGGATACCGCCACCGCCAAAATGCTGATGATCAGATTGATATACGGGATGCTGTCGAACATGCTGAAAGCGGTCCCCACGTTGGAGGTGTGCACCAGCCGGGCGTAGGGCATCAGCCAGTAGAGAGTATCTGGCAGCCAGGCGCCGCCAACCGGGATGGTTTCGATCGTCCAGGCTTTGGACCAGGTATCCAGCAGCACGATGCTCCCCGAACCCAGCAAGAGCCACAGGTAATCCCGCCAGGGGATGGTCGCTGATTTTTCTGGTTCAGGTAGAAGCTGATCGGATGGCTGTACGGGTTGAGGGTCCATCGGGGATTCCTTTAGCGGCTTAACCAGCGCCAGATCAACCCGGATGCCCAGCCTGCCAGGCACCCGCCTGCCACGCTGAGTACGATCCCCCAGATGTGATATTCGCTGACCAGTTGGGTCGCGCCGGGCAGGTTGAAGGAAATATAGGCGTTCACCATCATGCCGCCGATCAGGGTGGTCAGCGCCCAGCGGACGCCCCAGCGCACCGTTCCGGCGATTGCGCCAAACTGGTAGGCAAACAGGGAAACAAACGCGACCACGATCAGCGAAAGCACCCAGTCCACCAGGTTATTCAGCTCGCGCGGCGGTGCAGGTGGCAGCACTTCCTGGGACATGTCCAAAGTGGGGCTGGGCTCTTCTTCAGTCACTTCCACCTCGTCGGTGGGTGCAGGCGGCCCACCCAGGCTGGCCACATCGATGACATATTCGTTGGAGATGGCTGGCGGCTGCCCGCTGGAAGCCTGCACACGCAGCGTGCCGGCGGTATCCAGGATGAAATTGGTCAGGGCGTAGCCGTTCACCGTCAGGCTGGTGAGGTCCCGTTGGCTGGAAGCTCCTTCCAGGTTGGTGCTGATCACCGTGAAGTGCACCAGGGTGCTGTCCGGGACCGGGTGGCCGTTGTAGTCCAGGATGGGGCCGGAGCGGAAGGAGATGCTGTCTCCCTGGGTATAAGTAGAAGGTGCGGGGGTCAGGGATGGTTCCGGAGTGGTTCCTAAATTGCCATTTACAATGATCTGGATCGGAAAGACCAGAGACGGATCTGGCGCCAGTGCCTGGTCGAGGATGTAGCCGACACTGTTGACCGTCACTGGCGAGGCGCCAGGCGCATTCAGCTCCTTAAACAGCAGGCGGGCGGCAACTTCTATAAATCCAGGCTGCTTGCTGTACAGGCTGTAATAAGCGCTCACAGTGGAAATTTCGGTAGCGCTCAGGTAATAAGGGGCGTTGAGGCTAAAGACCACGATCTTTTTGTTTTGGGTGAGTTCCGGCAGCTCGGAGAGGAATTCACTGAGCGCCAGTGAGCTGGGACGAACCTGGTCTACGTCTGACTGCAGGAATACCAGCCATTCCGAACCGGCAATATTGGTGAGGATCTGGTTGTCCGCCTGGTCGACCTGATTGATGGCGGTTGTCAGTTCGGCATAGGAATAAGAAACCACATTCCCGGGGAAGATGAGACCGTCTCCGGTGGGGCCGTATAGCCGCTCGATGACCAGTTCCAGGGCGCGCACAGAGGGGTACTGCACTTCGGCGCATTCATTGCACACACGTACATTTTGTGTGTCTGTGATGATGGTCATGAAATCCCCTTCAGCGGGCGGGTTGGGGAGAACGCTGTTCAAATTTTCTGGAGCCGGGTCTATCAACGTGGCCGCCTGCCGGGCAATTTCAAAGGAAAGCTGGTCGGTTCCTTCAATATTATCCAGCTGGTCCGATTCGAGGACGATGTTGTTTTCGTCGAACGAGTTATTGTACAGCTCGTATTTTTCTGTCAGGATGCGCAGGACGGCGTTGTCTACCTCTTCGGCAAAGGCAACATCATCGCGATATTTTTGGGAGAAGAAATCCAGCGTGTTGACAATCGAAGTGTACAGGTCGGGGGCAGAGTTCGGGGCAAAATCGCCAGTCAGGATCAGATCGTTGCCCGACAGGAGTGCATCGCGGGCGATCAGCTTGGGATCAAAGGTTTGCCCGATCTGGTTATAGTAGCGGCGAATGGCCTGGGTGCCGAGCTCATCGCTGATGATCAGCCCTCCGTTGCTGTGCCAGGAGCTGATCTGCTGCAGGGCAAGCAATTGGGTCAGCGCTTGCGGGTCCAGCGTGAGGGGCGGCGTGGCGGTGGTGATGTTGCTCTGGAAGGCCTGGTAGCGGGAATGGGTCAGCAGCAGGCCATCGGTGATCGCATTTGAATCGGCCCCAAGGTCTGTGACCGCGAAGAAGGGCGGCAGTTCAGTCAATAACAGCTGGTCGATGGTCTTGCGCACCGTGGGGATTTCCTCAATGAGGGGCAGTTCTCCTCCCACAAATCCAGGGAAGTTCAAACTGATGACCCCAAGGCGGTTGCTGCTGCCATCGTGGAGGCCGGCGATG
>QKGK01000473.1 GCA_003250455.1 Chloroflexota bacterium
GGTAGCGGGAGTTCTCACTGAGCGGGTAGAAGCGCGGGACATCCATGGTGAACTGGGTAACTTCGTCTCCCTGGATCCTGTAAGTCATCAGCCCGTCCAGCTCGCCATTTACCCGGGAAACCAGCATCCATATCTTATGCCGTTCCGGGTCTGGCGGGGCATTTTTAACAAAGGTCGCCACCCCGTGGGTGCGCTTCTGGTAGATTTGCATGAATTCGAGGTAGATTTCCGGGTGCTCGGTGAATTCCAGCAGTTCCAGCTCTTCTTCAAAGGGATATTTAAGCAGCGGATACAGGGAGCGGATGTTGATCTCGGCAACTATCTCTGCCGGCCAGTTGGCGTATCCCAGGCGTTCGTAGAAGGATTCCCGGAAAGGATACAGCGTGGAAAACCCAAAGCGGTCCTCATACATTTTTTTGACCAGTTCTTTGAGGAGGGTGTAGGAATACCGCTTACGCCGGAAGTTGGGGTGGGTGGCAACCATAAAGACACCCGCAGAGTTCACCAGCTTGCCGCGCACATTTTGGAGCATCGGTCCGGCACCACCGCAGGAGGCCGGGGTATCGTCTTCGTACAGCACCAGATAATTATTGAACCCCTCGGTGTGCTTCATACGCTCGAGGAATATTTCCTTGTTCCGGACAGGCGGTGTTGGCATAAATGCGTAGTCCAACATCCAGATAAAGATTGGGGCGGCTTCTTCCACGCTGAGTGAACTGACTCGGATCGGGCTCATCTTCCCTCCACAGAATTGATTTTGCGATGGATCCCCGGAAAATTTGCGGCCATTGGGGATCAGGTTCCTATTTCTGAGTATACGGTATTTGAAGAAAAAATGGTACATATTTCCGCAGCAGGTGTGAAAAACGATTGAAGATTAACCATTTTGCCTATAATTAACTTAAGTTGGCACCTGTAATTTATTCGAACGAAATTGGATAGAAAATTAACAAGATCAGACGAACAACCTCTTCAAACCCCCACCCCGAACCCCTCCCCCTAAAAGAGGTTTTATGGAGTATGCACTATTTCTTTGGGGGAGGGGCCTTTGAGGCGGGAGGGGGCGAAGCCCCCTCCCAGAAGTACTCCCCTTCCACGGCCAGACCAGGCTGGGATCACCCAATGAGCTTGTGTCTGGGGAAGGGGAAGACGACCGAAGGTCGTAGGGGATGGGGTAAATTTTCACCCTGATCGTGATAGGTGCAAACAAGGTGACAATTTGGATAATTTAAATAAACAAGGATTCAGATGGAGGTGTGTGATGTTGGATATTCGTCAAATCCTGATCGATGGCGGCATCTTTTCAGTAGTCGGAGCGATCTACCTGGTGGGGATGCTGATGCTGGATAACCGCATGTTCCTCAACAAAGGAGACTACCCCGATGACGTGCTGGCCGCTGTCCCGGCACGCACACCGGAGGAGACGAGAAAAGCCTGGTGGGTAGGACTGCCCTGGTTTGCGTGGTCTTTTGGCTTTCCGCTGTATTCGGGCATCCAGTTCGCAGGACATGGGGGAGATGCAGTCCAGTATTGGGAGATTGGCTTACACATTTTCCTGGTGATGATGTGCTTTTGGCTGGTAGACCTGGTGGTATTGGATGGTATTTTATTCTGCTGGATCACGCCAAGTTTTGTGGTCATTCCCGGCACGGAGGGATTCCCCGGATATAAGGATTTTGGGATGCACTTGCGCGGCCATTTCTATAAAGGGATTCCCATGCTCCTGGTGACCAGCATCCTTTTAGCCGGAGTGGCCTGGCTGGTGACCTGATTCTCAGTTAATGGTATTGATAGGTTGTTCCCTATTGCCATCTGTTTTGTGTATACTAAAAGAGGAGACGCATACAGCACTCCAGAGGAGGTAGTGATGGACGACAAGCAAAATGGGAGGGATGATCGGGTTGTGCTGCGTTGGGTTGCAAGGATCTGGACATTGCCAGCGATCTTCTTTATGGGGGCGCATCTAATTGATCCAGGCACAGAGCCAGCTGCGGAGGAGAATTTGCTGACCTGGATCACGCTGGGACTGTTGTTTGTCAGCGTGTTCGGGTTGGCGCTGGCATGGTGGAAAGCTCAGGCAGGCGCGTGGATGGCACTTGTGGCGCTGGTTTTGTGCTTGCTGCTGTATTGGGTGAATAATGGAGAGTTTTTCCCCCTGGAAGGGTTTGTTCTATTCTTGTTGGGGATCGTTGTGCCAGCCGGGTTGTTCCTGTGGAGTGCCCGACCAAACTAAAAATCAATACTTGAGATCAGCAATATAATCAATAAGGACGGCTTTGATGAACAATAAAGAGGTGATTTCTCAGGATATTCCCATCTGGATGTGGTTGTCGGGGGACCTGTTTGTGGGAGTTGGTGGTTTTCTGTTATGGAAAGGGGCTGCGCCCTGGTATTTCAGCGGTATTTTCCTGCTCACTGGGCTGCTGTTTATTGCTTTGACTCCTATTGTCACCGTTAGCCTGGATAGGGGCAGCGGAGTGATTGAGGTCCGGAAAAAGAGCCTTTTTCGTAACAGGTTCAATGAGGTGCCTGCTCATCAGGTTGCCAGCGCATACGTTCAGCAGACGATCAGCTCGGGCACGGAAGGCGGAAGCAGCATGGTCTACCGGGTGGTGATCGAACTGGAGAACGGTGAGGTGATCCCGTTGCGCGGCTATTATTCCAGCGGGTTTAAAGGCAAGCAGCGCACGGCAGAAAAAATCCGCGCCGCCCTGGGTGTGCCCGGTGTTGACCAGGACAGGCGCTGGCGCGGGAATTCTCCCATGGATGTATTTACCCTGCGGGAAGCAAAAGGTCAGCTGAAGGCTACCAATATCGAACCAGGCGAGCACCTGACCAATGGCGTCCGCTGGGAACTGGAAACCTACACGTACGGGGCAGCCGATGCCAGTACACCGATGTACCGCTGGCTTTCCACCGATTTTGAGACCCCGGGCTATTTCCTCTACCTGGCTCAAAAGGCGGTCGGGCAGGGGCAGCAAAAAGGGCTGATGAACCTGATGGGGAAAATGCTGATCAAGCAGTCTATGCGTATTTATGGGTTCGACTCCTCCTATGCGCCTGGGATTGACACTGCCAGCAGCCTGGAAGATGTGGACCGGCGGCTGATGGAGCAGTTTTTCATTTATTCCAGCAGCCCGGTGGAAGCCCGCCGCCTGCTCAACCCCTGGACGGTGATGCCGCTGATCGGTTGGGTGGACCGCTATGCGCTGGAGGCAGGCACGAAGAATTTCAACCAGCTTAGCGTGCTGTTTTCCCCCAACGGCGTGTTTGTCTCGGTGCTGAATGTGCTGGATGCCGCCCAGGTGGATGAACTGGTATCTCTGGGAGTGGAGCTGCTGCGGGCCCAGGGGGTGTAGAAAAATAAAATAGGGACAAAGTTTTTCTTCGTCATCCGTCACTGCAATGTATTGGGTAACTTAGAGAAAAGAACCGAATAATGGATTCCCGCCAAAATCGTGCGGGAATGACGTGCCAAAATAAGGAACGGGGTTCCCGCGCAGGCGGGAAATCAGAGAAAAGTAGGGTAAAAATGTATAGGCTTGACCGAAGGGACTTGTTGATTAAATCCCGGCTTTCAGCCCCACGACCTGATTGATGATCGACAGGAGGACATGCAGATTGGGGATGGCACCGGCTGTGGCGCTGGCCCCGCTGAGCCAGCCGCCGCCTTTCTTCTTCACGGAGAGCATCCCCTTATTGATGGCAACTTCCTCGACCTCACTCCACGGGTAGGTCTTTTTGCCGATCTGTATGCCGGCCTCTTTACTGATCGTGACGTTGCCAAACGCTACCGGGCTGCCGGTGTTATAAGCGTTTGCCAGCCGTTGGTAGCGTTGCTGGAGGGTGTTGTTCTGCACGTGGGTGTAAAAATTTTCCACGCTTTGGATCGCATCATTGACGACGACTTTGTCGCCCTTGCTGTTCACCAGCGTGTACTCGTGGGTGGTGCCGGTGGGGATGCCGTTGGTGTAGTGGCGGACCACATTGGCAGTAATGTCTTTTACCTGGTCCCAATGCCAGGAGGTGACCCCTTTGCGGTCTGAATAGGCAAACCCATTGGTGTAGACCACGGCGGCCTTTTTGCGGCGTGTGTAAAATTCCCAGAATAGCAGAAGGCCAAACGCAAAGGCGATGGCAGCGCCAATCAGCCAGGGGAGCATGGCCTTAAAGATTGCCGGCGGGTAGTAGCGTCCCCAGCGCTGCCAGAGTATGTACAGGGCGTAGGCCAGAGAGCCGACACTGCCGATCGCCAGCAAGCCGATCAACCCCATGTAAACCACCGTCATGGATTTTCTGGGGAATACTTCTATAGGTGCGCCCATCCCTAATAGATTCTTGAATTGTTTGGGAATGGTTAGCTTTTGTTGTGATTGGTTCTCCATCTCTTGTGCCTTTCCATTTTCTCAATATATGGGTAGAAAAAGATCGTTCTGATTGTGCGAGGCTTTAGCCCTTGATTTCAATTAAGGCTGCAGGTGGGAATTTTCTCCTAATCCCTGAGAATCGACCTCAATTCTCTATATTAGCCATTATACTTATAAAATGGTTATTTCCTACCAAAATTAGGGAAAAATGTAGTAGTATAGCCGGTAGGAAATTAATTGATAGTTATTAATAACAGGAGGTTTTTATGAATAATACGCAAAAACTGGTTTCGATCGGGATTGTTTTGGTTCTGCTGACCATGTCTTGTTCTTTTTTCAATATTGACCGGGGAGATGATGGCAGCCTGCGGGTCGAAACCACCCTTACGATGGATTTGATTCAATCGGCACTTGGGCTCACCACCGAGCTTGAACAGGTGGTCAACCTGCAGCTGGAACCCCGGGATGGGTATATCTATGCCCATGCAGATGCTTTCCAGCTGGAGGGAATTAGCGGGAATAATGTATCCTTCCACCTGGAACTGGGAGCCAGCAACGGTCTGCTGACCGCCAAGATCACCAATGTGGAGGCCAATGGCCTGGTGATCGATTCCAGCCTGTTTGAACCGTATAACCAGATGGTTGCCGATCAGTTGAACCAGTTCAGCGAAATGACCGACCGGGCTTCATTGGAAACTGTTTCTGTAACACCAGACGGGGTCAAGATGGTCTGGCTGTTGAACAGCAGCACGAATTAAACCCCGAATGTCCATACTTCAACAATTCCAAAGGGCGGAAGAACTTCCGCCCTTTGGCTTTTGGGGCTGCGGGGCAATGATGGGAAGAATAATTATATTAGTGGGTCAACTAGTCCAGGCAAGCGTCAATATAACTTAATCTATCGTTCTGGTGGATATCCTGTTTAGTTTCGATGAATTTCCGATTAAGTAGTCTATTTTTATAGATACGCTTCTAATAAACGCGCTCTTGTTGGGTTGTCCACGTTTTGGTATAATTGCTCAGTTGACTCG
>QKGK01000194.1 GCA_003250455.1 Chloroflexota bacterium
GTGAGCACCATGCCCATGAGATCGAAAACTTCGAAGAGATCTGCAACACAAGCACTTTCCACATTGGCAGTCTGGAAGTGGTGAATGTGTGGGTCAACAGCGAACACGCCGAAGGCGTGGGCGAATGTGCCCATGCCATCATTCCGCTTGTGCGTGCCGTTGCCACCGACCTGAACTTCACCGTGGCGCTGGCGATCATCTCTGTGGTGATGATCCAGGTGGTCGGTGTGCGTGCTTTGGGATTGCGCTACTTTGAGAAGTTCTTCTATGTACGCACGTTGTTTACCAAGCCATTCTTTGGCCTGATCGATTTCGTCGTCGGGCTGTTTGAGATTGTTTCGGAGTTCTCCAAGATCATCTCTTTCTCCTTCCGTTTGTTTGGCAATATTTTTGCCGGCGCGGTGCTGCTGTTCGTGTTGGGCACGTTGATCCCCGTGGCAGCCCAGGCGGCTGTGATGGCTTTGGAATTTATGGTCGGGATGATCCAGGCAATCGTCTTCGGTATGCTTACGATGATCTTTATGTCGCAGGCAACTCACTCCCACCACGATGAAGGCGGGCACTAGCCCAGCCACTTTAGACTGTATGATCTTCGGGCGGAACACCGCCCGGATAGGAAGTCCAACTACCCGGCGGGGAACCCGCTCTAGATCAAAAAGAATTCGGAGGATAGAACAATATGGAAATTACACCTGAAGTAGCAACCATTCTTGCTGGTGCGATTAAGATGATTGGTGCTGGCCTGGCCATGATCGGTGCGATGGGCGCCGGCCTGGGCGTAGGTATGGCCGCATTTGGTGGTGTGCAGGGTATTGCCCGCAACCCCGATGCGTCCGGTGATATCCAGACAAACATGATCCTCGGTATTGTGTTTACCGAAGCGATCGCGATTTATTGTCTGGTTGTGTCCATGCTGATTATTTTCGTTGGCTAATAATTAACGGGAGGTTGAACCTTGGAACAGTTAGGTATTAACTTAGGTTTTATAATTGTCCAGATCGTCAACTTTGCGTTGATCTTTATCATCCTGCGGGCATGGGTGTTCAAGCCGATTGCAGGGGTACTGGTCAGCCGCCGTGAAAAGGTTGCTCAGGGGCTGGAAGATGCCCGCGTTGCTGCAGATGCGCGCGCCAGTGCTGAGGCCGACGCAGAGAAAATTCTGGCAGAAGCACAGACAAAGGCTTCTGAAATTGTGCGGGAAGCGACCGTGCGAGCAGAAGAGGCCACCAAAGATATTAAGGTTGCCGCTGAGAAAGATGCCGCCGATACCCGCAAGAACGCTTTGGCAGAGATCGAAGACGAGCGCAACAAGGTGCTTGGCGAAGTCCGCGGGCAGATTGCCGCCCTGGCAATGGCTGCCACCCAGAAGTTGGTTGGCGAAGCCCTGGACGAACAGCGCCAGCGTGCGTTGATCGACCAGTTCTTCTCCGGTGTGAAAGATGGCAAAGTGACCGTGGTGGAACCTGCCGAAGGCGATTCGGCGGTGATCACCAGCGCATTGCCGCTTACCGATGCGGAACAAAAGACGATCAAAGACCAGGTACTCAAAGGGCAGGGTGACGTTGCCTTCAAGGTTGACCCGTCCATTATGGGTGGGCTGGTGGTGCGTGTGGGTGATAAAGTGCTGGATGGTTCTATTTCCGGCCAGCTGGACGCCATGCGCCAAAATCTGAAGTAACAGGCAAAACTGTCCTTCAAATCGTTATGACTGAAAGCGCCCGATGTTCTGTTCGGGCGCTTTTTATTTACTAGATGAACATTCTTTTTATAAAGCGATATTACTGCCCATCCCGACTAATTCTCCGGTATCGAAAATGATGCAAAAAAATCTGCTTGCTTTGCTGGAAGACTTTTCCCTTTCCCCGTCCGTTCCGGATGTGCCTGTTTCTGGCATTACAGTGGATTCCCGGCGTGTACAGCCGGGTGACCTGTTTGTCGCCACCAGCGACCGGGTGGACGGACACCAGTATATTCCCGATGCGATTCGCAAAGGCGCGGTGGCTGTGATGGGGAGCAAGCCGCAGACCCTGTCTGTCCCCTACGTCCAGGTGGCCGATACGCGGGCCGCCCTGGCGGAAATCTCTGCCCGTTATTACGATTACCCGGCCAAAGAACTGGTGATGATCGGCGTGACCGGTTCGGATGGCAAAACGACCGTCGTCAATTTTATTTACCAGATATTAAAAGCTGCCGGGCTGCCCGCCGGGATGATCTCGACGGTCAATGCAGTGATCGGTGATGAGACCCTGGATACCGGCTTGCATGTCACCACCCCGGAGGCGTTTGAGGTGCAGGGCTACCTGCGCCGGATGGCAGATGCCGGTCTTGAATTTGCGGTGCTGGAAACTACTTCTCATGGGCTGGCGGCACGGCGTGTGCAGGGCAAAGATTTTGACATCGGCGTGATCACCAACATCACCCATGAGCACCTGGACTACCACGGCTCGTGGGAGGCCTATATGCAGGCCAAAGCGCGCCTGGTGGAGGGGCTGTCTGTGCCTAAAGGGAAAAAGCAACCTGTTTCGCCGCTGGCCGTGCTCAACCGTGATGACCGTTCTTATCCGCACCTCGTCGAGCGGGTGCAGGCGCGCCAGATCGCCTACGGACAGCATCCCGACGCAGATGTGTGGGCAGACCAGATTGAAAACACCCCCGAATTTTTGCGCTTTGTGGCCCACGGCCCGGGCTTTGAAATTCCCATTGAGAGCAGCATGATTGGGAATTATAATGTCTGGAACATCCTGGCGGCGTTATCGGTCACCGTAGTTGGGCTGGGGATCGACCCCGGCACGGCTGCGGCTGGCATCCGGGCTCTGCAGGGTGTGCCAGGCCGCATGGAGCGCATTCACCTGGGGCAGGATTTTATCGCCGTGGTGGATTTTGCGCACACCCCGTTTGCACTCCAGGCGGCTTTGCAGGCCGGGCGCAAGATGACAGATGGACGCATTGTCGCTATCTTTGGCTCCGCCGGGCTGCGCGATAAGGAAAAACGGCGCATGATGGCCGAGTTTTCAGCGCAGCTGGCTGATATCACCATCCTGACGGCGGAAGACCCCCGCACGGAATCGCTGGATGCCATTCTGGAAGAGATGGCAGAGGGTGCAGCCAGTAAAGGTGGGGTGGAAAATGAAACATTTTTCCGTGTGCGGGACCGCAGCGAGGCGATCCGCACCGGCCTGGAAATGGCCCGCCCTGGCGACCTGGTGTTAGCATTGGGCAAGGGGCACGAACAATCAATGTGTTTTAACGTCACCGAATATCCATGGGACGACCGCACCGCCATGCGGGCGGCATTATCCCAGTTATTAGGGCTGGAAGGGCCGCAGATGCCTTACCTGCCCACCCAGGATGAGTGACGGTTTGGCGATATTAGGGTTATATTACAGGGGCGTCCGCTTCGGCGGAATTCTTTCAGGAGGTATGGAACGATGACGGAAATGACCGCAATAAAAAAGAAGGAGCAATGGGCCTGGTACCTGTATGACTTTGGGAACTCGGCCTATGCCGCCGTGGTGCTGCTGGCGGTGTATTCGGCGTATTTCCAGGGGACAGTTGTAGGCGGGTCGGAGGGGACGCGTTTATGGGGCATTGCCACGGGGATCGCCATGCTGGTTGTGGCATTTATCGCCCCGGTGTTGGGTGCGATTGCCGACCATTCCGGGAAGAAGAAAACCGTGCTGTTCTTCATGACCACGATTTCCATTATTTTTACGGCTTTATTGTTCACCGTGCGGGCGGGCAGCGTATTTACCGGGATGCTGTTTTTTATTCTGGCAGAGATCGGCTACCGCGGCGGGCAGGTGTTTTATAACGCTTTGCTGCCCGAAATTGCCGACCAGGATGAGATTGGCAGGGTCTCCGGTATGGGCTGGGCAGTGGGTTCCTTTGGCGGGATCATTTGTCTGGCGATCGTGCTGGCATTGATCATGATTGTGGGCGGTGAATTTGTCGTCCGGATCTCGTTTATTATCACAGCAGTGTTCTTTGCACTTTCAACTGTACCGATGTGGTTCTGGCTGAAAGAGAAGACTGAACCCAAACCGCTGAAAGAAGGCGACAATTACATTAAAGTAGCCTTCCGCCGTTTGCGCACCACATTCCGCTCGATCCACCAATATCGTGAATTTATCAAGTTTATGATCGCTTTCCTGATCTATAACGACGGGATCATTGCGGCGCTGGATTTTGCTGCCATCATCGGGGCGGTGCTTTACGGTATGGAACAGCAGCAGCTGATCATCATGATGATCCTGGTGCAGGTTACCAGCGTAGCCGGGGCGTATCTTTACGGCATCCTCGGTGAGAAGATGGGCTTCAAGCGGGGCCTGGTTCAGTCGCTGATCCTGATGATCCTGGCGGTGGTCCTGATCTTCTTCAACAATTCGATTGGCGGGTTCTTCGCCATCACTTCTCTGGCAGGCTTTGCCCTCACCGGTGTGCAGTCGCTCAGCCGCACAATGATCGGCGCTTTTGCCCCTCCCGGGCGCAGCGCTGAGTTCTTCGGCTTTTTCGGTATGGTCGGGCGCACGTCATCCTTTATTGGGCCGTTCCTGTTTGGGATCATCGCTCACCGCCTGACAGAACTGCATGAGGCTGCCGGGATGACCCCTGAAGCGGCCATCCAACTGGGGCACAGGCAGGCGGTCTTTGCGATTGCCGCATTCCTGGCTGTCGGCCTGGGGCTGCTGGTATTGGTCAACGAGAAGGAGGGCCGCAAGGTTGCTTTGGGGCAGGTTGTCCTAGAGCCGGGAGATTAGTCCCGTGTCAAACTTTGCGAAGAATATCAAAAGCGAAGAGCTGCATAAGCGCAAGCCGCTGCGCCAGTTCTTCAGCTTTCTTTCCAAAATTGCCTTCTGGCTGCTGGCAGACCTGGAGATCAAGGGCCTGGAGAATTTCCCCGACCATGGTCCGCTGATCGTGGTGGGGAACCACTTCAGTTTTGTCGATCCGGTAGCATTTGTGCGGATCAGCCCGGTACCGCTGGATTTTATCGGCGGAGCGGTCAATCCGCATGCGCCATCCATCGTCCTGTTCATCCCGCGCTTGTGGGGCTTCTTCCCGGTCAAGCGGGGGACAGGGTCTACCTTTGCGCTGAGGGAGTCTGAAAAGGTGCTCAAGGAGGGCGGGGTGCTGGGGGTCTTCCCGGAGGCGGGGAACTGGGCGCAGGTGCTGCGACCAGCACGTCCGGGGGCGGCCTTTTTGGTCTCGCGGACGAATGCGCGCATTCTGCCTGTTGGTCTGGATGGGATGGACCGGATTTTTCCTTCGCTAAAGCGCTTCAAGCGCGCAAAGGTGACGGTCAATATTGGCAAGCCTTACCAGCCTACACCGGTCACCGGCAAGGGGCGGGAGCGCCGGGAGCAGATTGACGAATTGGGGCACGAG
>QKGK01000192.1 GCA_003250455.1 Chloroflexota bacterium
AAATCGCACAGCCGTGGAGATTACAAAAAGATATTTAAACGCGTTTTGTCGATAATGGAATTATAGTCCAGAAATCGGGCAATTATCGCAGCCCCAGCTTCTTCCCCTGTGAAAGGATATGGACCGCTTCCAGCCAGGCGCGCCATTCGGTGCGGTCTTTCACTTCAATGGTCTGCATATTTACCTGATCAAACAAAAATCCGGATTGTGAAGATAGCCCTGAATCAACTGGAAATAGCGGCCAATGTGCAGACCGTCCATCAGGGCATGGTGGCCCTGGACACTGAGCGGCATTTTGAGTCGATTCCCTTCCTGGAAGTATTTACCCCAGGCAAAACGGGGGATCGAATCCACCGGCTGGTTGAGCGGGTGAGTGAAGCTGGTGAAGGAAACCCAGGGAATTGCCGACATGAACAGCTGGTCATCCTGGTCGGTGTCATCCCTGATCCAGGGATCCTCCCGGACCAGATCGATCTGCTTCTGAGCGTTATGTGCAAATTTGGTAAAGTCTTGCGAATAATTGAAAGCACAAAAACTGAAGAGATCGTTTTCTACCAGAATGGTGCAGGACGGGTGAACGATCTCATGCTCGATCACCTGGTCTCCTCGAATACGCTGGCGAAATTCGGGGATGGCGTTGGCAGTTTTGGTGACCAGATAAATGAGGCAAACGGTGAAGGATGACCCGCACTCCCGCACGGCTTGTCTGAATTCGGTGATATCTACATTGGCGCACATGTTGAAGTGAGGGCTGCTCCAGTCGCGGAACATGGTGAAATGCTGGCGCCGCGACCAGGCAGACTGGTCAATCACACGCATGGGCCACCTCCTCGGTAGTCATTTTGGTAACCTTATGATACAGCAAATTTTCGAAATAAAACCTTACAGGATGGTCATCAGCATATTCGCAAGACACTCATAGAAAGGTTCCCGTGATATTGAAGAAATCAGGTACTTCGCTGGCTTAAACTTTATCCTTCCAGATGGGCTTTCAGCATTTTGAAATTCTTTTCAAACTGGCCTTCAAGCCGCTTCTTTAAAATCCCTTCAGCCATCTTAAAAAAGCCACTTGCTTCACCCTCGCCACTGAAGGTCACCAGCGTCCCGCCATTCAGTGGCTCAAAGGTCACGCAAGTTTTGTTTTGTATGGGACCGGATATTGACTTATAGCAAAACCGGTGAGGTGGATCGTAGTCGATCACCTCAAACTCAATATCCATTTCCCGGCCCACGATTTTGGATACGTTTCGCCAGGTTGAGCCCACGCCCATAGGACTCTCAGATGTGAATTCGGCCAGCACAACGCCTTCTTGCCATTGGGCGGCGTTGGCGGGCTCAAATACGAAAGCGAAGACGTCGTCAGGCGCTCGATCAATGAACACGTTGTTCTCAATGGAAATCATATTTACCTCTTTTTTCACATAGGAAATTCTCAAACTAATCTTACAATTAAAGCCAGATTACTCCAAATTAATCCTGCTACCGCTCTGGATCTATCCGGATTAAGATGAGTATCCCGGGGGAAAGATTCGGACGATGACCAGGGGTACCCAAATATTTTGATATAATGGATACAATATCTCTCCATTCTAATCGTCTATCCTAAAATTCAATGTTCATTCAATCCTGCCTTGAGAGGACACCTTTGGTATACGCGCGGGAAAGGAACCACCAATGGACGAACGCCAGCAGCTTGAGCAGGCAATTGCAGTACAGGAATCACTGCGCGGGACGCTCGATGATGCGATCATCGATGCGACCACTGCTGCACTGAAAGAAAAGCTGGCCGCACTTGTATCCGCAGAACAGCACCAGCGTAAACTGGCTACCATCCTGTTCATGGATATCGTGGAATCCACCACCTTGACCAGCAACCTGGACCCTGAAGAACAGATGAGCATCATCGACCCGGTGCTCTCGCGAATGGCGGCAAAGATCACAGAGCATGGGGGGCATATTTCCCGCTTCCAGGGGGACGGCTTTAAAGCCGTATTTGGCCTGCCAATGGCACGCGAAAACGACCCGGAGCAAGCCATTCGGGCGGGGCTGGCGATCCAGTCTGAGGCTGCCCTGATTGCAGAAGAACTGGAAAAGGAACACGGCCTTACCAACTTCCAGGTGCGGGTGGGGATCACCACCGGTTTGATCTTTTCCGGTGGGCTGACCGAGGGGGAAGATACCGTAAAAGGGCAGACCGTCAACCTGGCAGCCAGGCTGGAAAGCGCCGCACATCCGGGGACAGTGCTGATCTCATACGAGTGCTTCAAACACGTGCGCGGCATCTTTGACTTCGAACCCCTGGAGCCCATCCAGGCAAAAGGATTTGCGGAACCGATCCAGGTGTACCGGGTGCTGCGGGCGAAAGAACGCCCCTTCTACCGGGGGATGCGCGGGGTGGAAGGCGTCGAGACGCAAATGGTGGGGAGGGAGATCGAATTCAAGCAGCTGCAAAATTCCCTGATGGATGTGGTTGACCTGGGCGAGATGCAGATGCTGACGGTAGTGGGCGAAGCAGGGCTGGGCAAGTCCCGCATGCTGTACGAGTTTGAGAATTGGGTTGACTTGCTGCCGGAGCGGGTCTGGCTGTATAAGGGACGCGCCAGGCTGGAGACTCAGGGAATCCCTTACGGGCTGTTGCGCGACCTGTTCGCCAACCGGTTTGACATCCGGGACAACGACAGCGCTCAAACCGTGCGGGACAAGCTGATAGCCGGATTCGGAGCTGCTTTTGACGGGGATGCCAGCAGCGAAAAAAAGGTGCATTTCCTCGGACATCTGCTGGGATACGACTTCCCGGACAGCCTTCATCTGGCTGATTTCCTGGAGCACCCCAACCAGCTTAGAGAACAGGCGTTTTATTATTTGTCCGAATTTTTTCAATTGCTCACTGAAGGAAGTCCTGTGATGGTGCTTCTGGAGGATATGCACTGGGCAGATGAAGCCTCGCTGGACGCGATCAATCAACTGTCCGTCAATTTATTGACGCAGCCGGTCTTCATCCTGGCGACCGCCCGGCATACCTTACTGGAGCGTCGGCCGCATTGGGGCGAGGGACAGAACTTCCACCAGCTGATCTTTTTCAGACCGCTCTCGAAACGGGAGAGCCGGCGGCTGATAGCCGAGGTGCTGCAGCGGGTGGAGGATGTTCCTGAATCTCTAATAGAACTGGTGGTCAGCAACGCCGAAGGCAATCCCTTCTATATCGAAGAGCTGATCAAGATGCTGGTGGAAGATGGCGTCATCGTCCGGGAGAACCCGCACTGGCGGGTGGAGGCTGGCCGCCTGGAGCAGGTGCACGTCCCTTCCACCCTGACCGGCGTGCTGCAGGCCCGCCTGGACGGGCTGCCCCCGGAAGAGCGCAAAATCCTGCAGAGCGCTTCGGTGATCGGGCGCGTGTTTTGGGACCAGATCCTGGACTATATCAATGGCTCATTAGAAGAGACGATTACAGACAAGAAGATCATTGACGTACTCGATGATCTGCGTTCGAAAGAGCTGGTCTTCCGGCGGGAGACTTCCACCTTTGCCGAGGCGCGCGAGCACATCTTCAAGCACGCCCTGCTGCGGGATGTGACCTACGAGAGCGTGCTGCTGCGTGTGCGGCAGGCCTATCACGCCCTGGTGGCGGACTGGCTGATCGAGCACGCCGGCGGACGGGTAGGAGAGTTCACCGGGATGATCGCCGATCACCTGGAACTGGCAGGCAGGAATACCCAGGCGTGCCAATATTTGCTGGAAGCGGGAAAGCAAGCCGCCGGCAAATTTGCCAATGAGGAAGCGATCCGCTATTTCACCCGGGCATTGACGTTAACGTCAAAAACCGATCTCGAAGGACGGTATGAAATTCTGCTGGAAAGAGAAAAAATCTATGACCTGATCGGCAGTCGGGAAGTGCAGGAAGCGGATATCAACGCCTTGAAGACCCTGGCGGAAGAAATAGGAGTTGGCGCAAAACAGGCGGAAGCTTTGCTGCAGGAAGCCAGATTCGCAGAATTAACAGGCGATTATGCCCGCAGCCTGGAGGCGGCCAAAAGCGCCGTGATCTATGCCAGGGATTCCGATAATTTGGAACTGGAGGGGGGTGGGCAGCTTGCCTGGGGGCGAGCACTGTGGCGGCAAGGCGAATTGGATCAGGCAAAGGATCGGGGAACAAAAGCGCTTGAACTCGCCCGTAAAGCAGATGCCCAGCAATTGGTGGGTGATACCTTGCGCCTGATGGGAATTCTTATGGAAAAAGACGATTTTGAAGCCTCTATACGTAATCATCAGGAAATATTAACGATCTATCAGAACCTTGGCGATCGGATCGGTGAAAGTCTTGCCCTGAACAACCTTGCCATCCTATATGACAATCACTTCGATCTTGATCAGGCGTTAGCGTTTTATCAGGAAGGGCTGGCTATATGCCAACAAATAGGGTTTAAAGAGTTAGAAGGTCTTTTACTAGCCAACAGTGGGAATCTATATTATAGATTAGGTTTATATCCAAAAGGGTTGGAAAATTACAAACATGCATTGGAAATATACCGGCAGGTCAGGTCTCCTTCTGGTATTGCACAGGCTTTATGGAATTTAGGAAGTATATACTTCATAGAAAAGAATTATGAGAAAGTAAATACCTACGCGGATGAGGGCTTGCCGGCCGCAAGATTATTGGGAAATCTGGACCTAGAGGGTGGATTTTTATGGCTACTATTTCAGTTGCACATCGGATTGGAAAACTGGAAGGAAATTGATCGGCTGCAAAAAACAATTGAAGACCTGATGCAAAAAACGGGTTGGCAACCCAGGAAGAAATATGTATGGGAAGCCTGGGCGAAATTGTACATAAAAAAGGGAATGCCTAGGCAGGCGGTTGAACAGGTCGATCTGATTTTGGAAGATCAGGAATCCAATGGGATTGAAAACGACGTACCAGGTGTTGAATTTTACCCGCTTTATACCTGCTGTCAGGTATTGCTTGCCTGTGATGATCCGCGGGCCGGTCAGGTGATTGAAACTGCTTATTCTTTGGTGCAGGAGTACGCCGCGAAAATTCAGAATGTGGAATTCCGCGAGTCTTTCCTTAACAATGTTCCCTGGAATAGAGGAATCATTGAGCTGTGGGAAGCGGGTGACCGGGAGAGGCGGTCATAGGGAAAATGATGACCGCCCTTGGCGGTCATTTAAGCGTTTGCTGCGCAAACGCTACTTCGAGTTGGGCTAGCCGAACTTTTTTGGTTCCCCACGGTGGGGATTCGGACGATGGCTTTCAGCCATCGTAGGGAGAATGCAAAAAGCATGCATTCTCCACTTCGAAATCGTGCTATACCGAAAAAAACACCCAGCGAATGCTGGGTGTTTTTTTGGTACCCCCACAAGGGATTCGGATGACCGGCT
>QKGK01000047.1 GCA_003250455.1 Chloroflexota bacterium
CTTTGAGGAACAAAGGCTGCAAGATCAGTTGGATGGAGTGTTCGCTGCCAGCAGGGGCGAGTGGCATGTGGTAGTGAAAGAAATTGGCGGTCCAACGCTGTATGAGCTGAAGAAGGATTCGGTCATTCACCCCGGGTCGGTGATCAAGGTGCCGCTGGCGATGTTGTTCTTTGAATCGCTCCATGAGCGGGAAATTGTCGATTTGCCTGCGTTCCTGGAAGCAAGGGGGACCAATGGACGCACGTATGCCCAACTTTTACACGCTATGCTGGTGGATTCGGAGGAACCGGCAACAGAGGCATTATTTGATTACACCAAGACACAGATCAATCTCCAGGAAACCCTGCAGGCGTGGAGGTATCCGAAGACGGTGATCTCCCCACGTGAATCAACAGCGGCTGAGATGACTGCAATATTTGAGGATCTCTGGACGCAAGTCCACCTTTCCGATGAGGAATCCGAAATCATCAAAGGGTATCTTTCCGAATATACATCTGGAGATGATTCCCGGATTGGGGTGATACGGCAGGAGATGCCTGAAAATGTGATGTTTTACAGTAAACGGGGGTCTCTAGCTGCAGGGCGCGTGATTGTCGCTGAGGTAGCCGTGATCGAGTTTGAGGACCGCGCTTATATCCTCAGCCTGTTTGGATATCCAAATTTGGGGGAAAATTTGCCCACTTATGAGGTGCTGGAAGCCACCATTGAAGAGGCTGCCAGGATTGTGTGGGAAACGATCAAGGATTCCCCCTGACCAATTTCCTATTAAAAAATTGGAGCGATGCGTAAGGGAAGGGATGGTCATCAGGTCTGAAACCTTGTCGGCCCTCTGGCAACTTGACATTTCACCAGCTGATTGACAGTAACTGATTCGGGTATTACAATTTTGCAATAAATTGCAATTGCAAAATGATGCAAAATGAATAAAAAATTTAAACTCACTTCGGCAAGAAAAGCTGTCCTCGAATTCCTGGAAGATTCATCGTTTCATCAAACTGCGGCAGAAATTCATCAAGGGTTGGTAGAACGCTTGCCTTCCCTGAACCTGTCCACGGTATACCGTTCTTTGGACTACCTCATTGCTCGCCAGTTGGTTTCTGTGGCAGACATTGGGCGGGGGAGTCCGGTTTATGAAATTGTTTCCGATCAACCGCATCATCATTTGGTATGCCTGAACTGTGACCATGTCTATGATCTTGATCATGCTACAGTGGAGTATCTTTTCAACCAGATCGAAGCTGACCAAAGTTTTGAGATCCGCACCAATCACCTGGTGCTCTATGGAATTTGTGAATCCTGCCAGTCTGAGGAATAACAGGCAGTTGATTTTGAAAGGAACCTGAAATGTTGAATTCACCCGAACCTTTGCATATCCCTGATGGATTTTTGAGCGTGCTGATCTCTGCCACGTTTTGGGTATTCACATTAGTCATTGTAGGGATCGCTGTAAATCGCAGCAAAAAAACGCTCCAGGACCGGCAAATCCCACTGATGGGAATCATGGCGGCATTTATTTTTGCGGCACAAATGATCAACTTCCCGGTAGCGGGGGGAACCTCCGGGCACCTGCTTGGCGGAGCGCTGGCTGCAATTGTACTTGGCCCGTGGTCTGGCATTCTGGTAATGACCAGTGTGATCGCATTGCAAGGGCTTTTGTTCCAGGATGGGGGCCTGGTGGTGATGGGGGCGAATATCTTCAATATGGGTATTCTTACCGTCATGATCGGATACGGGCTGTATGCTACGGTTGCCGGGCAACAGCGCAAGGGTGTACAGGTGGCAGTAATTGGGGTTGCTTCCTGGCTGTCTGTGATGGCAAGTGCGCTGGTAGCCTCTATCCAGATCTGGCTTTCGGGCACCTCTCCGGCGCGGATCGTGTTCCCGGCAATGCTTACAGTCCACGCGCTGATCGGGGTGGGAGAAGCGTTGATCACTGTTGCTGCGTTCAGTTTTATCCGGCAGGTACGGCCAGATATTATTGAGAAAAAACAAGCTGCTGTCCAAAATAATATTGGCTGGATCCTTACCGGCGGGATAATGTCGCTGGGTGTGGTGCTGCTTTCCCCGTTGGCATCAGCAGATCCGGATGGGTTGGAACGGGTGGCAAAAGATGTCGGATTCCTAAACCTGGCTCAGGATAACCCTTATAATATTTTCGCTAATTATGTGATCCCAGCCTTGGGGAACAGTGGCATTTCTACAATAGTTGCAGGGCTGATTGGAATTCTTGCCGTTGGTGGATTAGCGATCCTGGTTGGCTGGATCATCCAGAAATCCAAAACAAAGGAAAGTACGCCTTAAAGGGTTATGTTCACAACTTCTGCATTTGATCGCTACCAGTCTGGTCAAAGCCTGATCCATCGGTTGGATCCCCGAGTTAAGCTGGTGACCACGGTTGCGATGATTCTATCCAATGTGTTTTTACCGGACGGCGCATGGTGGGGGTTTGCACAGACCTGGGTATTGATTCTGTTTTTCACCTGGTTGGCAAAGATTTCTCCCGGGTTTGTGTTGAAGCGTTCGATAGTTGCGCTTCCCTTCGCCCTGGTTGCCTTTACGGTGATGTTCACCTTGCCAGGAACAGAATTAACCCAATTTCACCTATTTGGATGGACTTTGACGATCTCTGTGGAAGGCCTGATGCGCTTTTTGAGCATCCTTGTGCGGGCCTGGCTATCAGTGCAGATTGCCATTTTACTGACAGCAACGACCACTTTTCCGGATTTAGCCCATGGTTTGCGTCATTTGCATGTTCCGTTGATTTTGATTGCCGTGCTTTCATTTATGTATCGCTACCTGTTCGTTTTGAGTGAGGAAGCAGAGCGCTTACTGCAGGCAAGGGCCGCCCGAAGCGCAAAAATCCCTGGAGGGAAACGCACCTCAGTCCTATGGCGGGCAAAAATTGCGGGGAATATGGTGGGGCAGCTATTTCTGCGGAGCTATGAGCGCAGCGACCGGGTATATCACGCGATGGTTGCCAGGGGTTTTCAGGGACAATTCCTCACGTTTAATCCGCATATGATGACTGTAAAAGATTGGGCTGCATTGACATTTGTGTTGATCCTGATCGCCCTTATTCAAATTTCGAACCTGATGGTGTAGAGGTTTTATATGCCAATTCTCCATGATAAAAAATCTTTGGTTCCTTACCCAATTGAAAGCAATGGCGCTATTCTGAATGTGGAAGATCTGTCTTTTTCTTATCCGGCAGGCCATTGTGCCCTGGATGGCGTTTCCCTAACACTGCAACCGGGTGAGAAAGTGGCATTAGTGGGGCATAATGGGTCAGGTAAAAGCACATTAATGCTCAATATCATCGGGATCCTGTCAGGTGAGGGGAGCATCAAAGTGAGCGGGATGCCGCTTACCGAGGAAAATCTCCCCTATATCCGGGCAAAGGTTGGGCTGGTGTTTCAAAATCCGGACGACCAATTATTTTCCCCGACAGTTTTTGAGGATGTCGCTTTTGGCCCCTTGCATATGGGGTTTTCTGAGGATGAAACCAAAACCCGGGTTGCAGATGCGCTGAAAGCTGTCGGAATGGAGAAGTTTTCAGACCGTCTTTCCTATCATTTGAGCACCGGAGAGAAAAAACGGGTAGCGATTGCCACAGTTCTTTCGATGGAGCCGGACTTGATCATACTGGATGAACCATCTGCGGGGCTGGACCCACGGGCGCGGCGTTCATTGATCAATTTGCTGCGAGATTTACCCCAAAGTCTGCTTGTTGCGACACATGACCTTTTGATGGTTCGTGAGCTGCTGCCTCGTACGGTGATCCTGGATTCCGGTAAGGTGGTTGCAGATGGGCCAACTGAACAGCTGCTGGCAGATGAAGCGTTGCTGGATGCGCATGGTTTAGAGCTGCCAGTATAAAAAAATTCCAATTTCGTATAGACAAAAAGCCGGGCAAACGCCCGGCTTTTTTTGGAATGGTTAAATGAACTACAGTCCGGCTGCTTGCCGGAGGAGTTCCGCTTTATCGGTGCGTTCCCAGGGCAGGTCCAGATCGTCCCGGCCAAAGTGCCCGTAGGCGGCTGTTTGCCGGTAGATGGGGCGGCGAAGTTCCAGGTCGCGGATGATGGCTCCCGGGCGCAGGTCGAAGTGTTCAATGACCAGGTCAACAATCTGTTCATCCGGGATTTTTCCGGTGCCAAATGTTTCTACGTTGATGCTGAGGGGGTGGGCAACCCCAATGGCATAAGAAACCTGGATCTCACAGCGATCGGCGAGGCCGGCAGCGACGATGTTCTTGGCAGCCCAGCGTGCGGCATAAGCGGCAGAGCGGTCTACTTTCGTCGGATCTTTCCCGCTGAATGCGCCGCCGCCATGACGACCCATCCCGCCGTAGGTATCGACGATGATCTTGCGGCCGGTCAGGCCAGCGTCTCCCATGGGGCCACCGATCACAAAGCGGCCGGTGGGGTTGACAAGGATTTTGAGCTTGTCATCCACCAACTCTTCGGGGAGGATGGGGTTGATGATATGTTCGATAACACCTTCGGTCAGGTCTGCATGGGAGATATCCGGGGCGTGCTGGGTGCTGATGAGGACGGTATCGATCCGTTTGGGCTTGCCGTATTCATATTCCACCGTTACCTGGGATTTGCCGTCTGGCCGCAGCCAGTCGACGATCCCGGCTTTACGAACTTCAGCAAGGCGGCGGGTGAGTTTGTGGGATAAGTAGATGGGCAATGGCAGCAAGGTTTCGGTTTCATTGCAGGCATACCCAAACATCATCCCCTGGTCGCCTGCGCCAATTGCGTCTATTTCTTCATCAGACATTTCCCCTGCTTTGGCTTCGAGGGCTTTATCCACACCCATGGCGATGTCGCCAGATTGTTGGGCAATCGCAACCTGCACGCCGCAAGTTGAACCGTCGAAACCATATTTTGCCCGAGTGTAGCCGATGCCATTGACAACACTGCGGACCAATTGGTCGTAATTGATCTGGGCTTTGGTGGTGATCTCTCCCAGCAGGAGGACGAAACCGGTCTTGACGGCAGTTTCGCAAGCCACCCGGGAATATGGGTCTTGCTCCAGGCAAGCATCCAGAATTGCATCGCTGATCTGGTCGCACATCTTATCCGGGTGCCCTTCGGTCACGGATTCAGATGTGAAGACTACTTTTGGCGACTTCATAAAACTTGTGCTCATAAACTGTACCTCCAAAAATAAAGTTGCCCTTTCAGCCAAAGAAAGGGCAACCGCGAAGATTTTTTTGGTACACCCTCTCATCTTCCAGAACTCGTCTGACGGAATTGGCACCATCCACACTTGCGTGTAGGTTGCCGAGGTTTCATAGGGCCGTTCCCTCCACCTCTCTGGATAAGAGTGCTGATTGGGTATTCAATTTTTCTGCAA
>QKGK01000158.1 GCA_003250455.1 Chloroflexota bacterium
CTGGCCTTTAAAAAATATAAAATTCTTGCTGGGGCGAACTTGACCCGTCATTCACCTTATGGGATAATCAAACTGTTACGTATTCATCAGAATATTAAAAAGCGTCGATGGAAACGAGTAGGCCTGAAACAAATTGTCAGCGAACCTGGGATTGTGCGAGCCAGGGCAATCTGTCAGGCAGAAAATCCTTCCGGAGCGTGAACTGAACGATTTGTCTGCGACAAATTAAGTAGGGGAACCGGGGCAGCACCCCGTTACCAAAGCGCAGGATTTGCCGGTTTGAGGCTGTTCCTGGTCGAGTGTTTGCCGGGCAAGTGTGCCCTGCAAGAATGCGGGTGGTACCGCGGGAGTGTGATCTATGCCTCTCGTCCCAATATTGGGATGTGAGGTTTTTTATTTTTATAGATTGAAGGAGCTGGTATGGGATTCAAGCAAGTACCGAATAAAGTGGATTTTATCGAGCAAGAGCACCAAACGCTGGAATTCTGGAAAGAATCGGATGCGTTTGAGAAAATGCGGGCGCTCCACAAGGGGCAGCCGATCTGGTCGTTCATTGACGGGCCGATCACGGCCAACAACCCGATGGGAGTGCACCATGGATGGGGACGCACCTACAAAGACCTGATGAACCGCTTTTGGACGATGCGCGGCCACGAACTGCGCTATCAGAACGGCTTCGACTGCCAGGGACTTTGGGTCGAAGTGAATGTGGAAAAAGAACTGGGCTTTGAATCCAAGAAAGAGATTGAAGCGTACGGCCTGGAGAAATTCATCCTCAAATGCAAAGAGCGCGTGCTGAATTACGCAGCCGTGCAGACCCATCAATCCATCCGGCTGGGCTATTGGATGGAATGGAATGACCCCGACAACCTGCGCATGCTGGGAAACCTCCTGGTGGAGGACCCCCTGCAGGAGATTACCTACGAAGGTCCGGCGGGTACACTGACCGCCTCTGCCGAGCAGGTGGTGGGCAGCCTGGGGCTGCCGCCTTTGGGTGGGAGCTATTTCACCTTCTCCAACGAAAACAACTACATGATCTGGAAGTTCCTCAAGAAAAGCTGGGAGAACGGCTGGGTCTACCGGGGCGCAGATGTAATGCCCTGGTGCCCGCGCTGTGCTACCGGCATCAGCCAGCACGAGATCGTCACCGATGGGTATGCCGAACTGACCCACCGCTCAGTCACACTGCGCTTCCCGCTGAGAGAGCGTAAGGGTGAATCCCTGCTGGTGTGGACGACCACCCCCTGGACACTGACCAGCAATGTGGCCGCCGCCGTCGGCCCGGAACTGGACTATCTCCGGGTAAAGCAGGGAGATGAGGTCTTTTATCTTTCCAAGGGTACCACGCACATGCTCAAGGGTGAATATGAGGTGCTGGGCCAGCTCAAGGGCAAGGAAATGGAAGGCTGGACTTACGATGGTCCCTTCGACGAGCTGGAGGCTGAAAATCAACCCGGCGGTTATACGCATCTGAAAGAGCTGATCGAAGGCGTCACCCTCACGGCTAAAGATGCCCACCAGGTGATCCTGTGGGACGAGGTCGGGGAGGACGAAGGTACCGGGATCGTGCATATCGCTCCGGGGTGCGGCGCCGAGGACTTTGAACTCGGACGGGAGCATAACTTCCCCATGGTAGCCCCGCTGGACGAGGAAGGACATTTTCTGGATAAGTTCGGCTTCCTCAACGGGTTGCACGTCTCCGAGGTGGCTGACCCGATTTTCGAGAGCCTGGAAGAAAAAGGCGTCCTCTACCGGCTCAAAGATTACACCCACCGCTACCCGACCTGCTGGCGCTGCAAGACCGAACTGGTCTTCCGCCTGGTGGATGAATGGTATGTGAGCATGGGCGAAAGCTATGAAAAGCCGCGTGCCGAGCTGACAGAAGAAGAAAAAGACGCCAGCCTGCGCTACCAGATCATGGATGTGGTCGATCAGATCCGCTGGATCCCGGAATTCGGACTCGCCCGCGAGCAGGACTGGCTGCGCAACATGCACGACTGGATGATCTCCAAGAAACGCTACTGGGGGCTTGCTCTGCCCATCTGGACGTGCAAGGAATGCGGCGATTTCGAAGTGATTGGTGATGAGCACGAGCTGAAGGCCCGCGCCGTGGAAGGCTGGGAAGTGTTTGAAGGGCATACGCCGCACCGCCCATTCGTGGACGCCGTCAAGATCAAATGTCCTAACTGCGGGGCACTCAAGAGCCGCATCCCCGATGTAGGCAACCCGTGGCTGGATGCCGGGATCGTCCCCTTCAGCACTTTGCGCTACCGCACCGATCCGGACTTCTGGCAGTCCTGGTTCCCGGCCAATTGGATCAGTGAATCCTTCCCCGGGCAGTTCCGCAACTGGTTCTACAGCCTGCTGGCGATGTCCACCGTGCTGGAACGCCAACCGCCGTTCCTGGAGAACTTTGGCTATGCTTCCCTGCTGGCCGAAGATGGCCGGGAAATGCACAAAAGCTGGGGCAACTCGATCGAATTCAACGAGGCGGCAGACAAAATGGGCGTGGACGTGATGCGCTGGCTGTACTGCACGCAAAAGCCGGAAAATAACCTGCTGTTTGGGTATAAGCGTGCCGAAGAAGTGCGCCGCCTGTTCCTGCTGCCCGTGTGGAATTTGTACAGCTTCTTTACCACCTATGCCAGCCTGGACGAGTGGTCGCCCTCCCGGGAAGGCTTTGCCCCGGCCATGCCGGAAGGGGAGACCCCGCAGAGCGACAACCCGCTGGACAAGTGGATCCTTGCCCGCATCAACCAGGTGGTGGAGAGAGTGACCACCGCGGTGGAAAATTCGGATGCGTACACCGGCACGCAGTTTCTGGAAGGGTTCATTGATGACTTTTCCAATTGGTACGTGCGCCGCAGCCGCCGCCGCTTCTGGCGCAGCGAGCAGGACAGCGACAAGCAGATGGCCTATGCCACCATGTACCACGTGCTGGTCAAACTCGCCAAGACGCTGGCGCCATTCGTCCCCTTTGTGACCGAAGAAATGTACCAGAACCTGGTGCGCGGCGTACAGCCGCAGGCGTATGAGAGCATTCACCACTGTGACTGGCCGCAGGTGGACAGCGCCGCCCTGGATGCGAAACTGGTCAGCCAGATGGGCCTGGCCCGTCGGGTTGCCAGCCTGGGCCTCAGCGCCCGCAATGCCGCCGGGATTAAAGTGAGGCAGCCGCTGTCCAAGGTGATGGTGGTTACCGGCGAGGATGTCGGGGACTTCCCGGTCTTCCTCAGCGAAGTGGTGGAAGATGAGCTCAATGTCGGTGCGCTGGAGTTTTTGGAGAACGCTGATACGCTGGTCTCCTACCGCATTTTGCCCAACAATCAGCTGCTGGGGCCGAAGTTCGGCAAGCAGTTCCCGCAGGTGCGGGCGGCGCTGGACGCGCTAGATGGCAGCATGGTCAACCAGAA
The DNA here is from genome assembly GCA_003250455.1 of Chloroflexota bacterium. Taxonomy (GTDB): domain Bacteria; phylum Chloroflexota; class Anaerolineae; order Anaerolineales; family UBA11579; genus UBA11579. The sequence continues at coordinate 3,414 of QKGK01000158.1, forward strand.
GGTCTCGAACGGAGAAGCGGTAGAGGTCAGCCTGGACGGCGAAGCAGTCGAAATCCTTCCCGAGGAAATCGTGGTGGAAGTCAACCCGGCGGAAGACCTGGCGGTAGTGACCGAAAAGGGTATCACCGTGGCGATGGATACGGTCATCACCCGGGAGCTGCGCCTGGAAGGTCTGGCGCGTGAGTTTGTGCGCCGGGTGCAGGACCTGCGCAAGCAGGCTGATTTCAACATCTCTGACCGCATCGAAGTCTATTACCGGGCTTCGGAAGGGCTGGCGGAGGCGGTTGAAACCCACCGCGAGTATGTGATGAATGAAGTGCTGGCGCTCCAACTTGAAGCGGGTGAAGCCCCGGATGGCGCATACACCACTGATGAGACCATTCAACTCGAAGGTGAGGAGTTGAATTTAGGGGTCAAACAGGTAGGATAGCGATCGTTCGCTGCCAGGAATAAATATTGGATTGCCTCGCCCCAGTCGCAAAATGTGGGCGGGGCAATCTTTTTTATTTTCCGTGAATTTTTTAAAATATAACCGAAATACCATTGGATACAATTGATTTTTCCGTTATATTGGTTAAGGAAGGGGATGAATTAGGTGATTCAAGGAGGGAGTAATGAAAACTGAGAAGTCCAAACTGATTGCAGTGATAGGTGCATTGTGCGTGCTTTCGTTTGCATGCTCACTGCCGGGATTTGATCGATCCGATGCCACCATGTCGGTGGAGAAAATTCATCCCAGTTGGGGAGATGTTTATCAGGTGGGAAATGCGATCGATTTTGAAATTACTGTGTTTGCCTCAAGAGGGATATCTAAGGTGGATATTGAGGTCAATGACCAGACTATTTGGACGCTAACCCCCAATGGTCAACCGCAATCTCAATTGATTCGTTTTTCATGGACACCGGTTGATGTTGGTGAGATGACCTTGATAATTTATGTGGAAGATTCCGAAGGAACCGTGATGGATTCCGGCCCGAGCAATTTCCAGGTGGTGGAAACGTTGGAATCACCTACGGATGTCACCAACTAGCCAATCCAGATTTACCTGGATATACCCTGGTTCTTGGGGATACGGGGGAACCACTTTTGACATGGATTTTGCCATAAATTGAAAATCGTATGAGGAGGTGGTCTGCCTGAACATCCAGCCATGCGTTGGTCTGGTATGGAAAAAATCGCTGGCGGTTCTAAAAGAGGCTGGAATTTTTCCAGCCTCTTTGCTTTTGTTGAATTGTACGATTTTATCCGCAGCCGCCGCCGCTGGGGCCCGCCTTGAGTTCAAGTTTTACTTTGGGGGTGAACTCGATCTCTTCCAGCAGTTCGTGTTCGGGGTTGGAGGCCGGGGTATTTGCACCGAGCGCAGCGTCGAAGGTGAAGGTCATGTCCTCACCGGGGAGCAGGGTCAAAGCGGCGTTGTGTCCATTTTCTGTAGCAAACACGTTAAGCCAGTAGTTGATCCCGCCTTCCAGGAGGTAGACATTGTGCAATCTTTCAGCCACCAGCATCTTCCAGGCTTCAGTGGAAGCTTCTTCGTTATTGCTCATCACCACAAATACTGCATTTGAAGGTTCCAGCCGCAGCGTGCCGACAACTTGTTCCAGTTCATCGTAGGTGTAGTTTTCAGCATCCTGGATATGGAACAGGTTGTAGTCGCTTTCCGAGCGGATATCGAGCATGAAGAGCTTGATATCGTCGTTGTGGATCAGGCTGAGCAGTTCTGCAGGGTGGATCTGGTAAGCGCGTTCATCAGCGAGTTCAGGGCCTTTCTCAACAGAGAGGGCGTCCCATTTCTCGGCAATCGTCGGCTGGCCGATGAACATCACGACCAGGGCAACCACCACAAGGGCACCAGCGCCAGCGTAGCGCATTTTGGGGGCTTTTTTGAGGTCTACACCACCAAAGATGGCTTCGAGCTTCTCACCGCCCCAGAACATGAACAGCGC
>QKGK01000111.1 GCA_003250455.1 Chloroflexota bacterium
CCCGCACCCCGGCCCGGTACAGCGCCGAAGCGACCGAATCCCCCTGGTAGCCGGTATAGGGTTTACCGTCGAAAGTGAAATGGAGCTGTTGGTCGAAGTCTACGATCAAATGCTTGTCGCGGGTTGATTTAGTATCCATACCAGGTATTAGTTTTCAGTTCCGGTGAGCATTGAACTCTCGTTATTAAGAGTGTCCCGTTCCAGGCGGAACCAACGCTGACAACCCATACGGTGATACCACCACTCGGTTTGGGTGCCGGCTGTGTTGGTGCGCAGGTACACATACTCCATCCAGGCGGCCTCATCGGTGGTGTCTTTTGGGCGCGCCAGCACCCGACCTCCGAAGCGGAATTCGCTCACGTTTCTCCGTCCGCAATTAGGGCATTCGATTTGGAACATCCATCACTCCTTAATGACCGACGGCAGCTGCCGCTTTTTCACCGACCAGTTCACCAGTAGAGAAGCGCTCCAGCGAGAAGGGGACGATCAGGTCCGGGGTACGGTTCGTTGCGATCAGTTGAGCCATGATCTTTCCGCAGATCGGGCTGGCCTTGAAGCCGTACGTCCCCCAGCCTACATCCTGCACGAATCCGCCCACCGGGGTGAAGCCCATGATAGGGCTGTAATCGGGGGTCATATCGCAAATCCCCGCCCACTGGCGCAATATCTTGACCTCCGCCAAGGCAGGCATCAATTCCAGGATATGTCCCGCTGTGCTTTCCATAAAGTCCAGCGTGGATTGAAAGCTGTATGACGAATACGGATTGATTCCGGCGCCGATCACCAGTTCCCCTCGATCGGTCTGGCTGATGTAAGCATGCAGGCTGGCTGAAACCACCACCACGTCCAGGAAAGGCTTGAGCGGCTCGCTGACCATGGCCTGCAGGGGATGGGTGACGACGGGCAGTTTCAAGTCCACCATTTGGGCGATGGTAGAACACCAGCCGGCTGTGGAGCTTAATACCATGCCGGTTCTGATTGTTCCTCGGCTGGTTTCCACCGCGGTAACGTGTCCACCCTCCACTTTGATTCCAGTAACCTCCGTCTTCGGGTGCAGATGCACACCCCGACGATCTGCCTCCCGCGCAAAGCCCCACACGACCGCATCATGCCGGATGATGCCCCCCGGTGGATGCCACAGTGCGCCCATAATGGGATAACGTGGCCGGTCGCTCACATCCAGGGCGGGCGCCAGGCGTTTGATCTCGTCGGGCCAGATCATGCGGCTATCCACGCCCAGGATCTGGTTGCGTTCGGCCCGCTCGCGTAACCCTTTGACGGCGCGGTCCGAGTGGGCCAGGGTCATGTGCCCGCGCTGGGAGAACATCACGTTGTATCCCAACTCCTGCGAGAGGCCTGCGTACAGTTTCACGCTGGCATCATAGAAAGGGATGCCCTCTGCGGTGCGGTAGTTGGCGCGCACAATGGCAGTGTTGCGGCCGCTGCCGCCGCTGCCGATGTAGTTTTTTTCCAGCACAGCCACATTCGTGATGCCATGATCTTTTGCAAGATAGTAGGCTGCGGCCAGTCCGTGAGCGCCACCACCGATGATGACTACATCGTAGCTTTCCTTCAACGGGTGTCGACGCCACATCCTTCCCCGTGGCCCCCAGGGTATCCAGCTATTGGGTGGTTTGAGCATATAAATCCTTTTTGATGTCATTGCGAGGAGGCCGTAGGCCGACGTGGCAATCTCATGTTCAGGAAGTCATTTTTGCAAAATAATTTACACCACATAGGCGGAGATTGCTTCGTCGCAAACATCGCTCCTCGCAATGACATATTAATCAGTGGCTAATTTCCTTTGGAAGCAAAATCTCAAAACGCTCCCGGATAGCTGCGTCAATCTCCGCCGGGATGGGCTCAGGCCGATGCGAGCGCAGGATCTCACGGGCTTTGAGACGGGCACGCTCGCGCATATCCAGGCCGCCATCCGCAGCCCAGTTGTCCCGACTCTGACGGTCGCTGGTGTGCGGGTAATAGTACTCGCTGTTCATCAACGTCAGGCTTTGTTGCGTGCCCAGGAAATGACCCTCCCCACGGCAGACTTCGTCGATCAGATCCACTGAAAGAGTCTCATCGTTCACTTCGATTCCGCGCACTGCTCGCATAACGGCCCCATTGATGTCATCGTCGATGACGTATTGTTCGTAGGCTACGGTCAGCATCGACTCCAGGAACCCGGCCGAGTGATGGATAAAGTTCGCCCCAGCCAGGGCGGCAGCCAGCCCGGTGATGCCTTTTTCATACCCAGCCTGAATGTCGGGCAGTTTCGAATCGCTCAGGCCCGAAGAGTTGTACACCGGCAGGTTGTAGAACTGTCCCATTTGTGCCACGGCCGCGTTCATCAGTCCGAACTCCACCGCACCGCCGACAAAGTTCCCGGTGCGCAAATCCGCGACGGAAGGAACGTATCCTAAGATAACGGGCGTTCCAGGCTTTACGAGCTGGCAATAGGTAATACCTGAAAGCTCCTCAGCGTTGATCTGTACCAAAGACCCGGCCAGCGCAGCCGGGCTGGTCGCACCGGCCTGGGGCGCGGAAGAAAGGAACACCGGCATTTCCTGGCGTACGATCTCAGTTAACACCTCCACCGTTTCGGGCGCATAACGCAGAGGGCTGACCGTCCAGGAGGTGACGAATGAAATAAAGGGTTGCGCTCGCAGCGTCTTCAGGCTCCCGGCGATCATGGACGCCATTTCGATCACCTCCCGGGCGGATGCAACGGTGAAGCAATTGCCAGTCACGTGCTTGGTGGTGTTGGTGATGGCGGCATAATAGGTATTCAGGTCGAGGTTTTCGGTGGGGATGTCGCGGGCCACGCAGGCGCGCAAGTAAAAGTGGATGTTATCCAGCGTGTCCACCAGACGGCCGATTTGAGCCACGTCCGCCAATGTGGATTCGCGCACCTGCCCGGTTTCCAGGTCGAGCACTTTTACTGCCGCCCCACCAGTGCCCATGTGCACACGTAGACCGCCCAGGGTCAGGTTGTGTTTGGGATCGCGCCCGTAGAGAACGACCTCGTTTTGCGCCTTCCCCAGCGCGTCTTCCACCATGGAGCGGGGGATGAAGACCCGATCGTTCTCCTCGTCGACCTGCGCGCCGGCCTCTCGGAAAATCTCACGCGCTTCGGATGCGACCACCTGGATGCCGGTGCGTTCCAACACGGCCAGCGAGGCCTCGTGGATGCGCTTCACATCCCCTTCTTTGAGCGGACGGTACTGCCCGCTGGTCATCCCTGCGGGAACGACATTGGGTGTTTCAGTTTTGGACCTGACTGGACGTTCTCTACGCCTTCGCGGGGGCATTTATAATTTTCCTCCTTCCCAGTGCTCAGTCCACAACCTGGTCATTTCCCGCGCCAGGACCGCACCTAGCGCCACATTGGCGACCGGCACAAACGGGCGGGGCAGCAGGGGAACGGTCAAGATGTGCGAAGCGTCCACACCCTTCACGGCGGGGAGGTCCTGGTTTCCTTCCGGGACCACCAGCAGCACGGGCGCATTGCGCGTGCGGTAGACCTGCGTATCGACCAGCGCAGCTGCCTGGAAGAGGGGATCGGTGGCCAGGATAACGATCAAGGTATCGTGCTCGGCATCCGGCCCACCCACGGTCGCCAGCGGCCCGTGCCAGGCGGAGTCGGTGTATAACGCCTCGGCCATGAAGCCATGTGAGCGCAGAGAGCGGGCGATGCTGACCGCCGCCGCGAAATCCTGCCCGCCACCGATGACCTGAGCCTTGTCATACCCGGTTTGAACGTAAGGTTCTAAAATGGCGCTCACGTTTTGTGAATATGGTTCATTTCCCAACAGGTCTGAAACGATCTGGGGCAGTCGGGCGAGGCTGCGTTCCCAGGCTTCCACCTGGATGCCACGCTCACGGGCCAGGCGCACCGCCAGGCCGATCAGGTAGACCGTGCCCAGTAATTCCAATTGCAGCGGCGAAATGTCAGAAGGGAGGGCAATCGTTTCAGAGTCCAAGACTTTCAGAATGCCTCCGGCGCGCAGGAGCTGGATCAATTTCGTGCCTGCTACCACTGGTGGGGCTTCATCCAGGAAGCGCCGGAACACGGTGATCTCCAAACCGAGCAATTCGATCCATGCGCCGCGCGCCATTTGCCCGGCATTTTCGGTCGCTTCGGTATCGGCCACCAGGATCAGGTGCTCGTCCGCTGACAGTGACAGGCGTTCCGGAAGGGTCTCGGTCAATACGGCCAGCGCGGACCTGAGCGATGTGCTGGCCTCCAAAGCCGCGCGGGAGGGGCTTTGGGAGTTGGCATCCCAGGCCTCTTGTGCGGTTTGACCTTGCCCAAATTCTTCTAAGCTGATATTGGTGAACTCGATACGGGCTTCGATCTCTGCTCTCTTTTCGGCTCCCGTGGTGGTGACCGACTTGGCCAGGTTGCGAGGCCGGTCGATTTCCCGGGGGGAGAGCCCGCGCGCATAAGCCAGCGCGACCGCCAGGTCGAAGAAGAAGGGCGCGTCGACCAATGCTTGCAGGGCCTCCGAAACCTGTGGAGAGTGGAAGATTTCTACATATTCGAAGGAACTCCAGGCTTCTGAATGCTCGCCGGGTGTGGTGTGCACGATGCAAAAGATGCCCAACGCGTCCAGAGTATGGATTAAAGCATTTGCATCTTTGCGGGATTCTTCCGAGGTCGCGTTGATGATGAAAAGTGTGCGCTGGCGGTCTTCCGCGGCGATAACGCTACGTTCTATCAAAGAGCGCAGACTGGAGGCATGGAAGTCGAATGGGCAGGCCAGGATTTGGGCTAGCTCTTCGATCTTCAATTCGGCTTCGACGTCGATGGGGCTGTTTCCCACCACGGCGACTTTGTTGTATCCACGGCAGCGCCTGGCTACTTGCTTGAGGCGCTCACGCCGATCCCTGTCCTCGATGGATGAACGTACGTGCTTTGGGACCAGGAGCGTCAATTCATCAAAGCTACGGTCCGGGTTGCCAGCGGAGCGTATCGGCTGAGAAAGACCGGCCAGGAAGAGCGCGGTCAGGTTCAGGGTCATCAGAATAGCTTCGAAGCCTTTGACGGTGGCAACCGATACCTCGACCCCTGAATGTACGTCCAGTGTACCCCCGCTGTCCGCCGTGCGCCGGCCCAGGTCGCTTTGCGGGCGGCCAGTGATCCCAATCCGTAACACGTTACTTTCCGACAGCCAGGCATCCACTTTTAGTATGGAGTCGGTCGTGCCGGACCATGATATTTCCAGAACCAGGTCGGCCTGCGGGTCCGTAGATTCTCCCAGATTCAGCACCTCCACCGGGCGGTAGATGACGGTCAGCACATCTGGAAGCAGGCTTCGGAAGAGGGGGGCTGCGGCCTGCGCGTCC
>QKGK01000543.1 GCA_003250455.1 Chloroflexota bacterium
GATCGATGTGGAACCGCTCAACCTGCAGAATTTTGACAAGGGTTTCAGCGTAAAGATCTTCCTGGAGGAGTAACCCCTTGCTTGATCTGCGTGGACAGGCTTAATAAAAAAGCGGCCCCGGTGTACGCCGGGGCCGCACTGCGATAGGAGCAGCTATGCAGTCAAAAGAAGGTTACGCAGCGGAGATTTTCTCGCCGCGCTTCTCTGCCAGGTATTGGTCTATGGATTGTGCAGCCCGGCGGCCGGCGCGCATGGCGGTCACTACCAGGTCTGGCCCGGTAACCGCGTCGCCACCGGCGAAAATTCCCTCTCGCGAGGTTGCCTGGGTCTGTTTATCGGCCACGATCAGGCCCCATTTGTAAGTTTCCAGGTCTGGCGTGGATTTGCCAATCGTCTCGTCCGGCCAGTAACCCAGGGCCAGGACGGCAATATCGGCTTCCACGGTGAAGTTGCTGCCTTCCACCGGGACGGGGCGGCGGCGGCCGCTGGAATCGGGCTCTCCCAGTTCCATGCGGATACATTCAACTGCGCCGAGGCCACCCTCTTCGTTGGCGATGAATTTGACCGGTTGGGTCAGGAACTGGTAATCGGCACCTTCTTCCCTTGCCAGTTTGCGGTCTTTGGTGCTGCCGGGCATCTCGTTTTCGGTGCGGCGGTATAGACAGGTGACCTTTTCGGCCTCCATGCGGACAGCGGTGCGCAGGCAGTCGGAGGCGGTATCGCCGCCGCCGATGACCACAATCTTCTTGCCGGTGACCGAGTTGGGGTCCAGGTCGGCGGGGAAGAGGTCTTTGCATACGTTATTGCGGATCAGGTATTCGGTGCCTTTGTACACGCCGGGCATGTCTTCGCCGGGGATTTCCATCGGGGCGTCAATCCAGGTGCCAACAGCCACATAGGCAGCGTCAACGCCTTCTTCAAAGAGTTCGTCGATGGTCTTGTCTTTGCCGATAAAAGTACTGCCGTGGAAGTCGATCCCGTAGCTGAGGATTTCTTCAACCCGGGAGGAGACCACGTTTTTGTCGAGTTTAAAGTTGGGGATGCCGTACAGCAGCAAGCCGCCCGGCTGGGGTTTTGAATCGTAGATGGAGACTTTGTAGCCTTTGCGGGCAAGCTGTTCGGCGCAGGAAAGGCCGGAAGGCCCGGCGCCGACAATAGCTACTTTTTGCCCGTTCCATTCCACTTTGGGGAGGACAACTTCGCCGTGTTCGCGTTCGTAATCCATCACAAAGGCTTCCAGCGGGCCGGTGGCTACCGGGGCGTCGTGTTTGCCCTGGACGCATGAGCCTTCGCACAATTTTTCGTGCGGGCAAACCCGCCCGCAGATATCGGGCAGGGAGCTGGTTTCACGGTATACGGCGGCGGCTTTGAGGAATTCGCCCTGAGAGATCAGCCACATGGCTGAAGGGATGTCGTTGTTCACTGGGCAGGCCCGCACGCAGGCAGCCGGGTCTGGACATTCAATACATCGGGAAGCCTCGTACATGGCTTGTTCCGGGGTAAAGGGGACGCGGACCTCTTCAAAATCGCAAATGCGCAGTGCGGGCAACCGGTTCTGAATCTCTAGAGAGGGGGTCTGGGCGCGCTGTTTACGATTGATTTCGAGGGTATCACCAGGAATCTGTCGCATAGTCTGCTCCTTAAAATATTAACTTCTGCTCCTTCGCCATACTATTAAATCCTAGTGTCTCCGTTGGGCGCAGTTGCACATGTCCCCAAAATTGTGGGGCATTTGTCCTTTTACTACTTTCTGGAGAAAGTTTGTATGGATTATCCAAAGGGATCTAATCAGGAGGAATTTAGAAATAATTGTCTCGGCTGGTCTGAATATTGCACCTGTGTAATCTGAATTTATAAAAGAGTGCCGTAGAAAAATGGCACGAACTATGCAATCATTACCACAAACCACGATCAAAGGAACACACACTATGGAGCCAATAGTAAACGACCCCTGTAAAGGATTTTCGCTGCGGCTGGATGCGATCTCGGACATTCTCGCGGATGTAAATGATGAGATTGATACCCGCACTTGCTATTATGTCCTTCTGGATCACATCACGACCCAATTGGGGGTGGATGCCGTAGCCCTGTATGTGCGCACCAGTTTTGGTGCGCTGGAGAACATTGCCCGGTTGGGCTTCCGCACCTCGGAAAAAGTGCGCACCTTTGTGCGCGAGTCGGGCAGTATCGCGCAGCGTGTGATGGAGACGAAGCAAGTGGCTCGCTTCAATCCGACGGTGGCAAGTACGGTATCGGAATCGTTCGTGCAGTTTATTAAGGAAGAGGGTTTTTACGATTATCTGGGTTTCCCGGTGATCGAGAACGGGAAGGTCTTGGGCGTCCTGGAGCTGTACAGCATCACACCTTTCAATACGACCTCGGACTGGAAACAGCATCTCAAGTTCATCCGCAGCCTGACGGCCAATACGATCAGGCGAAAAATGGTGATGGAAGACCAGGAGCGGACGGCGACAGAACTCGAGGTGGCCTACAGCGAGACGCTGGAAGCCTGGGTGCGAGCCCTGGAGATCCGCGACCAGTACACCGCCGGACATACCCAACGGGTTTTGGAGCTGACCCTGCGGCTGGCTTCCAATTTGGGGATCCCCGATGAGATGCTGGTGCATGTTACCAGGGGCGTGCTGCTGCACGATATTGGCAAGCTGGCGGTCTCGGATAATATTCTGCGAAAGACCGGCCCGTTGGACAATAAGGAATGGCAGGCCATGCGGGAGCATCCGCAGTTTGCCTATAAGCTGCTCAAGCCGATCCAGTACTTGCGGCCGGCATTGGACATCCCCTATTGCCATCACGAGCGCTGGGACGGCAGCGGCTACCCGCGCGGCCTGAAAGGGGATAACATTCCGTTCCAGGCACGCGTTTTCTCGGTGGTGGATGTATGGGACGCACTGACTACCGACCGGCCTTACCGTAAAGCGTGGTCCAAGCAGGAGGCCGCTGCCTATATTGAGTCGAAATCCGGCAAGGAATTTGACCCCAGGGTCGTCGACGAGTTCATTGAGCTGATCAATACAGACCTTTCCAGCACACAGCCGATCCCGGTGAACCTTTCCCATTTTCAACAATAATTGGGATGCCAGATCCCCCCGATTATTTCTGGCGACAAGATTTTTTCACAAATTCACCGGATTATTAGCCCGGTGAATTTGTTTTTACCCGATATTTGCCTGTGCAGCGGGTATGCCCGGCGGAAAGCTGCCAGGCCGATCATTCCGGTTAGGGTTTCTATTTGGCCTCGCGTATGAATTTCTGTATAATAAAAAACAAGTAACACTGGTTGTGCCCCGTGAAACTAATTGCCCGGAGGAAAGTAGGAAAATTTATGCTTGGGAAGTGGTTTAGCGCGGGCGCAAAGGATTTGCAGCGGGGCTGTATATACCAGTTTATTGCCGCCGTAACGGGGATTCCCTTGATCGTTTTTTTGGTCGTGATCCCTTTTAAATTTGCCGCCAGCCCGGATATTTCCCCCACAGAGTTTTTGATCATCATTGTTTTGCCAGCCGCCCTCTTTTTGATCGTATCGATCGGACTGGGGTGGGGGTTGGCGCTCCTGTATATCCGGCAGCGGGCATATTGGGTCGATAAGATCTTTGCCCGTATTCCTCTGAAGGGCAGCCGTCTGAATATCAGCGGGCGGCAGTACCATGGTGCTGTCGATGAACGCGAAGTGGATGTGCTGTACGAAAGCGGCCCGGTCCTGACGGTGTATGTCTCCACGCAGGTGATGACGCGTCTCTCGGTAAGCGATTCCGAGGAGACCGTCCGGGGAATCGCCCATATCTTCCACCAGGAACCGATCTCATTGCAGGAAGAAGGACTGACCATCTATGCGCATGATGTGGGCTGGGCACAGGACTTCTTGGAGATCCCCCAGGTGCGGGAGCTGCTGAAAAAGTTGATCTTTGAGCCGCATCCGTTTTTGATGCGGCAGGTGCTGATCATCCCGGGCAGGTTGATGCTGCGCTACTACCGCAGCATGCAGGGGGAGGATTTTAAGTTTGCCGCCGAGCAGGCAGTCCGGTGGGTCGATGAGCTGCTGCAATTGGCCGCGTGTGCGGATTCGCTGCCGCACCCGCAGGAGCATCTTCCGGTGAGCGAGCTCCACGAGAAAGCCCGTATAGGTACCGGGGATTCACTGGGGTGGGCAATTTTTGGGGTGATCGTGCTGCTGATGGTTGTGGCGTTTGGATTCTCTTTGGGGGTGATTTATTTGCTGTGGGGCGGGCTGTAACCCTGTTTTTCCAAGATTCATCTGAATAATGCAATAATGCGTTGGTTTGGCTTGTGGGCGTATTTGGCGCTTTCTTTTATCTGGCTTTAATCAAACGCGCCTTGACTCTTTGGATGAATTAGACTATAATCTTAGTTAGATTATTGTCTAACTAAGACGGAGGTCTAACATGAGCCAGGCATTTCGAATATTGAAGCAACTGCTCCACTTGTTCGCCAAGCAACTGGCCCGGCTGCGTGTTGGTCCGGCTTCCCGGACCAGTGAAGACCAGTTGGATTATCACACGATCAGCATCACCACCCGCTAAACTCCCCCGACTGTGTGATTGAAACCGGTTGCTATTTTTGAAGGAACTTTTTCAATGGAAATAAAAGACGAAAAACAACCTTTACTGCCCCCCATCCTGCGTTGGTTTTTGTTTGCCATGATCCTGGCGAACATCGCCGCCGGGATGTACCCGATCCTGCTGCCGATCTATATGACGGAGATCGGCGCTAGCGTACGCCAGGTGGGGATCGCCTTTACGCTTTCTTCTGTGGTGATGCTGGTGCTGCAGATCTTTGGGGGGTGGATCTCGGATTCGATCGGGCGGCTGAAAGCGGTGGCGATTGGCAGCGCGGGCGGCGTGCTGGGCTTTGTGGCCCTGGCGCTTGCCCCCACCTGGCAGTGGATGATGGTCGCCGTGATGGCGATCAGCTTCCCGCGGGCATTGGTCGGTCCCAGCTTTGGGGCTTTTATCGCCGAGAATTCCTCGGAAGAAAACCGCGGCAAGGTCTATGGCCTGACCGAAACCATCTTCCAGATCACCGGGGTGATCGGCCCGGCCGCGGGCGGATATCTGGCCGGTCTGTGGGGTTTCAAGGGCATGCTCGTGCTTTCGGCCGCTATTTATACCCTGGCGGCTGGCCTGCGCATCTGGATGGCAAGGTCCATGCAGCCGGGCAAAAAAGCGCAGGGTGTCCAGGCCCTCAACACCGCTTCTTTCAAGTCCAGCTTCCGCAAGATGTGGGGGATGATCATCGGCGGCGGGCTCCTGACCTGGCTGCTGGTGACCGATGGCGTGCGCGATATCGCCT
>QKGK01000168.1 GCA_003250455.1 Chloroflexota bacterium
CGGAAGAAGGCTTTGATATGGTCATCGCCGTGGACGCCGGGAACATTGACCGGGTTGGGCACATCCTGGATGACATTGACGAGGTCCATCTCAACATCGACCACCATCCGGATAACACCCGGTTCGCCGAGATCAACCTCGTCGACCCCCCGGCCGCTGCCACCGCCCAGATCCTTACCGGGCTGCTGCAGGAATGGGGCTACGAGATCACCCCGGAAATCGCTTCAAACCTGCTCTCCGCGATGATCACCGATACCATCGGTTTCAAGACCGAAAATATGCGTCCGGAGGTGCTGCGGGTAGCAGCCGATCTGTTTGACAAGGGAGCCAATCTTCCCAAGCTGTACCATCAAGCCGTTACAGCCAAAACATACGAAGCCGTTCGCTATATGGGGGCCGGGCTTTCTCAGCTTTCCCGTCAGAACGGAATTGTCTGGACGGTGTTAACGCTGGAAAATAAAAAAAACACCAATTACCCTGGACGGGATGATGCCGATCTGGTAAATATATTGTCAGCCATAGACAGCGCCGACGTAGCCCTGATCTTCATTGAACAGGACGCCAAGACAGTCAAAGTAAGCTGGCGGACACGTTCGACAGAAATGGATGTTTCCGAGGTCGCCCACCAATTTGGTGGTGGTGGACACCGGGCTGCGGCTGGCGCAATGATTTTGGGGAGTCTGCAAGAAGTGCAGACAGAAGTGGTAAACACAACACAAAAACTATTATTTAATAAATGAAAATTTCACCTACAAGAGCTTTGCCACTCCTCTGACCAACCGTCAGAGAAAATTCTTGGTTAGTTCTAAGGGTTAGGAGTAAAAATGAGTGAAGATGTAGTCAAAGATGTAGTCTCAGGGGTGTTTGTGATCGACAAGCCCGTCGGGCTGACCTCACATGATGTCGTCCAGATCGTGCGCCGCGGCACCGGTATTCGCCGGGCCGGGCATACCGGCACGCTGGACCCGCGCGCATCGGGTGTATTGGTGGTCTTGCTTGGGCCCGCCGTCCGCCTCAGCGAATTTATCTCTGCATCCGACAAGCGCTACCAGGCCACCATCCGCCTGGGCAGCCGCACCGAAACCTATGATGCCGAGAGCGAACCATCCGAAGAAATGCCCGTCGATATTGATGAAGATGATTTCATGGAATTAATCAAAGGGTTCGAGGGCGAAAGCGAACAGGTTCCCCCACCCTATTCGGCTGTCAAGGTCAAAGGCGAAAAAGCCTACAACCTGGCCCGTAAAGGGGAAGAAGTAGACCTGGAACCCCGCATGATCAACGTATATGCCCTCGACCTGCTCGAATGGGCGCCGCCTGAGGTGGTTGTGGACGTCTACTGCTCCTCCGGGACATATGTGCGCTCCCTGGCAAATGATATTGGCGAACGCCTGGGCATTGGCGCACATCTGGTCGGCCTGCGCCGCACCCGCAGCGGTCAGTTCACCCTGAGAGATTCCGTCTCCCTGCGCCGCCTGAAAGAGGCCTTTGAGACCGGTTCCTGGGCGCAGTACCTGATCCCCGCATCGGAAGCGCTCAGCGACTGGCACACCATTGTGCTGGATGGCGATTTGATGGAACAAGTCCGCCACGGGCACCGTTTTGAAGCGGAAGAAGGTTCAAAGGGTTGGGCACGCGCCATCAGCGAACAGGGCGACCTGGTTGCGCTGCTGGAATTTGTAGAAGAATCGCAGGAGTGGCAGCCGCGTAAAGTGTTCTTTACCTCCTGAAAATTTCCTGGCCATGCAGCATACCTACAATCTTCAAGACATTCACCTGCAAAATAGCTGGCTCACCATTGGCTCGTATGATGGCGTCCACCTGGGCCACCAACAGATCATCCATCAGATCACTGCCGGAGCACACCAAGCGGGTGTCCCGGCAGTTGTGTTAACCTTTTACCCGCACCCTTCGGTGGTCTTGCGCGGCCCTCGCAGCAGCTTTTACTTGACCCTGCCGGAAGAAAAAGCGGCTATCCTGGGCAGCATGGGGGTAGACCTGGTCATCACTCACCCCTTTGACCGCCAGATAGCCGCCACCCCGCCGCGCGAGTTTATCCAAAACCTGCACCAGCACCTCCGCTTCCGGCAGTTGTGGGTGGGGTACGACTTTGCCCTGGGCAAAGACCGAGTAGGAGACATCCCACATCTGCAAATCCTGGGCAAAGAATTTGGCTTTAACGTCAATGTCATCTCTGCCGTAGAATCAGATGGCGAAAAAGTCTCCTCCAGCCGCATCCGCCGCCACCTGGAGGCCGGGGAGATCGAACCAGCCAACGACCTGCTGGGGCGTCCCTTTTCCATCATCGGCAAGGTGGTCCCGGGCGACGGGCGCGGCAAGACCATCGGCATCCCCACCGCCAACATAGAAACCATTGCCGAACGCGCCATCCCCCAGGCGGGCGTCTATGCCTGCCGGGTCATCTGGCGGGGAGAGACCTACCCCGCGGTGACCAACGTGGGGGTGCGGCCCACCTTTGAGACTGAGCCAGTCCCGCCGCGGGTGGAAGCCCACATCATGGACTTCTCCCACGACCTGTATGGCGAAGAACTCAAGCTGGAATTTATCGCCCGGCTGCGGGCCGAACGCCGCTTTGAAAGCATTGACGCCCTCGTCGCCCAGATCCATCAGGATATCGAAGACGGCCGCCGTATCCTGGCAGAGAGTAACCAGTAATTTGTAACGAGTAAACAGGGAAAAAATCTTCCCATCCCTGGGTGCCTGGTTACTCGGTGCCTGATCACTAGGTGCCTGATTACTGATTACCCAACTATCTAACCAGCCAACCAGCTAACTAGCTAACTAACAACCAGCAAATCATCCAACTACCCAACTACATTGCGGTAAAATATCTGGAATACCATCTTTTATTGTTTTCAGAAGGAGTAGGAAATGAAACAGTATCTGGATCTGCTTGAGCATGTCCTGGCCCATGGCGTAGCCAAACCAGACCGCACCGGCACCGGCACAAGGGCGGTCTTTGGTTATCAGATGCGTTTCGACCTGAGCGAGACCTTCCCCCTCCTCACCACCAAAAAACTGCACCTCAGATCGATCATCCACGAACTGCTCTGGTTCCTCAAAGGCGAGTCGAACGTCCGCTATTTACAGGAGAACGGCGTACGCATCTGGAACGAGTGGGCCGACGAAAATGGCGACCTCGGCCCGGTGTATGGCGTGCAGTGGCGCGCCTGGCGCGGCGCAGACGATAAAGTCACCGACCAGATCAGCGACGTGATCGAACACATCCAGACAAAGCCCTACTCCCGCCGCCACATCGTCAGCGCCTGGAACGTCACCGAGATCGACAACATGGCCCTGCCCCCCTGTCACCTGCTGTTCCAGTTCTTTGTGGCCGAGGGCAAGCTCTCCTGCCAGCTCTACCAGCGCTCTGCGGATATCTTTCTCGGCGTGCCCTTCAACATTGCCTCTTATGCCCTGCTGACGATGATGGTCGCCCAGGTGACCGGCCTGCAGCCGGGTGAATTTGTCCACACCCTGGGCGATGCCCACCTGTACAACAACCATGTCGAACAGGCCAGCCTCCAGATCACCCGCGAACCGCTCCCCCTGCCCCAGATGAAGATCAACCCGGACGTGCAGGATATCTTCGCCTTCCGCTACGAGGATTTCGAACTGGTCAACTACACCGCCCACCCGCACATCAAAGCGGAGATCTCGGTATGATCATCTCCCTGATCGCGGCCATCAGCGAAAACGGCGTCATCGGCAAGGATGGACAAATCCCCTGGCGGCTGCCTGCCGATCTCAAGCTGTTCAAAACGCTGACCATGGGCCACCACCTGATCGTTGGCCGCCGCACCTACGAATCGATTGGCAAGCCGCTGCCCGGCAGGGAAATGATCGTGCTCACCCGGCAGAACGATTACACCGCGCCCGGCTGCCAGATCGCTCACAGCCTGGACGAAGCCCTGGAGATTGCCGAGGCTGCCGGGGACAGTGAAGCCATCATTGCCGGGGGAGAGCTGGTCTACGCCCAGACGCTGCCAATCGCCCACCGCATGTACCTCAGCCACGTGCACGCCACCCTCCCCGGAGACACCTTCTTCCCCGCCTACGACGAGCAGGACTGGCAGATCACCAAAGAAGAGACCTACCCGCTCACAGAGGGGCAGGAATATACCTTTACTTTCCAGATATTAGACAGAAAGCAGGAATAACCTCTTTCCATGACTGACAACTTCACCTACACCCTTGAAGCGCAGGACGGACGTGCCCGCGCCGGTCGCTTCACTACGCCGCACGGAGAACTCCTCACCCCGGTGTTTGCCCCGGTGGGCACCGCCGCAACCGTCAAAGCCCTCACCCCTGCCCAGGTGGAAGATTTGGGCGCATCCCTGGTGCTGGCAAACACCTACCATCTCTACCTGCGCCCCGGCGACGAACTGGTGGCCCGGATGGGCGGCGTACACGAATTCATGCAGTGGCACGGCCCCATGCTGACCGATTCCGGCGGGTTCCAGGTCTTCTCGCTGGGCGAGAACAGCAAGATCACCGACGAAGGCGTCACCTTCCGCTCCCACATCGACGGCTCCACCCACCACTTCACCCCGGAACGCGCCGTCCACATCCAGGAAAACCTGGGCGCAGACATCATCATGGCCTTCGACGAGTGTTCCGACCCCTACGACCGGGCCTACAGCCAGCGCGCCATGCAGCGCACCCACGCCTGGTTGGAACGCTGTCTGGAAGCCAAAACCCGCCCCGACCAGGCCCTGTTTGGCATTGTCCAGGGCGGCATCCATCCGGACCTGCGCGCCGAGTCGGCGGCATTTGTCGCCAGCATGGACACCCCCGGCATCGCCATTGGCGGACTTTCGGTGGGCGAGACCAAGGACGAAATGCACGCCACGCTGGAAATCGTCGACCCGCTGCTGCCGGAGAACAAACCCCGCTACCTGATGGGCGTAGGCACCCCGGAAGACCTGGTCAACAGCGTTTACCGCGGCATTGACATCTTCGACTGCGTGCTGCCCACCCGGCTGGGTCGCAACCACGCCGCCATGCTGCGCCGCGGCGGCCGCCTCAACCTGAAGAACGCCACCTTCGCCGCCGATCCCAACCCAATTGACGAAACCTGCACCTGCTATACCTGCCGCACCTTCACCCGGGCCTACCTGCGGCACCTGATCAGCGCCAAGGAGATGCTCTCCGCCACCCTGCTTTCGATCCACAACCTGCACACCCTCATCCAGCTAACCCAGGACATGCGCGCCTCTATCCAGGCGGGTACGTTTGAAGAGGATTTTGAACCAATGCTGGTAAAAGGTAAGGCGTAACAAGTAA
>QKGK01000505.1 GCA_003250455.1 Chloroflexota bacterium
GTCCTCTTACGGGTACGACATCCGGGTGGCAGATGAATTCAAGATTTTTACCAATGTGTACTCAGCAGTAGTAGACCCCAAGGAGTTTGACCCGGCATCAATGGTGGATTTTAAGGGGGATGTATGCGTGATCCCGCCGAACTCGTTTGCACTTGCCCGCACAGTAGAATATTTCCGCATTCCCCGTAAAGTGCTGACGGTGTGTCTGGGGAAAAGCACCTATGCTCGCTGTGGCATTATCGTGAATGTGACGCCCTTTGAGCCCGAGTGGGAAGGGTTTGTGACCCTGGAAATTTCCAATACGACGCCTCTGCCGGCGAAGATCTACGCCAATGAGGGGATTGCCCAGGTTTTGTTCTTTGAAGCGGACGAGGAATGCGAGATTTCCTATGCCGACAAGAAAGGCAAATATCAGTATCAGCAGTCGATTGAGCTGCCCAAACTGTAACCCGCCATCCCTGGTATGCTGAAAGAAAGTTTCACCCGGCTCAAAGAGATCGTTCAAATCATTCGCCGCGCGGTCCTTTCCTGGCTGGAGGGTTTCCGCCTTCAGTCCGGTTGGGAGCGCGGCGCTGCTTTTGCGGTCGGCCTGTTGGTGCTCCTGACAGCCGGGTTTTACGCCTACACTTCCCAACTGGGGTTCGGCCATTTGTGGGATGTGCTGCTGGCGCTTGCTGTTGCTTCAGTTGGCGGGGTGATCCTTTTTTGGATAGTCAGATGGGTGCTGCGCGGGCTGTTCAGGCTCCCGGTAGGGCTGTGGGTGGTGGTTACGATTGGCATCGTCGTTGGGGTCCAAGTCTGGGGGGAGCGCACCTGGCTGCATTGGGTCTTCAACCTTGGGCTGGTAGTGGGGGCGGTATTGACTGGCGTTTCGGTTTATGCGTTATGGCGCGGGGAATGGCAAACAGCTTTGCTGCGGAAAAAGATCTTCCTGGTCCTCACAGCGATCCTGGGCATCGGCGCGCTGACCTGGGTTGCGGTTTTGTTCTTCTCACCGGGAAGCGCCGCACCGCCGCTGCCGGTGCAGGTGGAACTTGGCGCGCCAGCCCTCAATGTGGAAAATCCTGCTGAGCGTGGACCGTATGCAGTGCAGTACCTGACCTACGGCAGCGGACTGGACAAACACCGGGAAACGTTTGGCGAGCAGGCTGCTTTGATCACGGAGCCGGTGAACGCCTCCAGTTATGTGTCTTTCACCGGTTTTTCTGCGAAGTTGATGGAGTATTATTGGGGATTTACCGAGTCCGCCCTGCCGCTGAATGGGCGCGTATGGTTTCCGGAGGGAGAAGGGCCGTTCCCGCTGGTGCTGATCGTGCATGGCAACCACAACCTGGTGGATTTTTCGGATGAGGGCTATGGCTATCTGGGTGAGCTGTTCGCCAGCCGGGGGTTCATTGTCGTATCGGTGGATGAAAATTTCCTCAACGGCGGGTATTGGATCGAGGCCAGTGGAGAGAATGACGCCCGCGCCTGGCTGCTGTTGAAACACCTGGAAGTTTGGGAAGACTGGAATGCCGACCCGCAGAATCCATTTTACGGCATGGTCGATATGGGAGAAATAGCCCTGATCGGGCATTCCCGCGGGGGGGAGGCAGCCGCCCTGGCAGCCACCTTTAATTCGCTCAGCCGCTACCCCAACAACGCCAGTGTGACTTGGCATTTTAATTTTCATATCAAGGCAGTTGCAGCGATCGCTCCCGTAGATGAGCAGTGGCTGCCCGCCGACCAGCCCAACCCGTTGGAAAATGTCAGCTACCTGGTGTTGCAAGGTTCGCATGATGCCGACCTGTACTATTTTGACGGTATCCAGCAATACAATCGGGCTGCCTTTACCAACCCGGAAGGGGAGGCCTTTAAGGCGGCTGTATATATTTACCGGGCCAATCATGGCCAGTTCAACACCACCTGGGGCGACCAGGATTCTTCGGGGGTGAAAGGACAGTTCCTCAACAAGGCGGCGCTGCTCTCAGCCGAGGACCAGCAGAAAATTGCCCAGGTGTTGATCTCCGCGTTTTTGGAAGCAACCCTAAAGGGTAATTCAGCATACCGGGCGATTTTTGAGGATTACCGCCAGGCAGGCAGCTGGCTGCCGCAAACCGGGTACATCACCCAATATGAGGACTATGGCATCCAGCTTGTGGCCGATTTTGAGGAAGATGTGGATGTGCTCACTTGCACGCTGCCGGGATGCAGCGTGCGCACTTCGGGTCTATCCCGATGGAATGAGAGCGCCATCCGCTTCCGCAGCCGGGACCGGCAGGAGAATCATGTGGTGCGGGTCGGCTGGTCGGGGAACAATGGGTATTATGCCCTGCGTTTCAACCAGCCGGACGATTGGACTTTGACCCCTGAATCGCTGCTGGTATTCAAGGCAGCGGATGCCCGGGACCCCGAGGATGCGCCAGAGGGACTGGACTTTTCCGTGGTCCTCGTTGACCGCTGGGGAAACCGGGCCAGTGTGCGCCTTTCGGATGTGCTGCCGCTGCAAACCCAGTTCCCGGCGGAGATCAGCCGGCTGCCGGTGTGGAATGAGGAGTATTACAAGGAGGCCAGCGAGGAGGTCTTCCAGACGTACCGCATCTCGCTGGGGGTGTTTGCCGCTGAAACGCTGGGGCTGGACATCGCCGGGCTGCAGGAAATCCGCTTCCAGTTTGACCAGGCATCTCCGGGTGTGGTATACCTGGACGAGATCGGCTTCGACCTTGTCCCCTGAATGAACGATTTCCGGGGATGCGGAAGTACATGTATAATGAGGGTTAGAGACCCTGCACACAAGGAGCGTAAAATGCCAGAGCGTGAAATGTTATTACAGTTGGATAAGGAAACCCTGGTAGACCTTCTGGAAGACGCAGCAAAGAATTGGCTGGCGCATGACGGTCTGTGGTTCCAGGCTGTGGAAAAAGAATTTGGCATGAACGCTGCCCTGGAAATGGACCGCAGATCCTGGAAGCTGTTCACCCAGGTGGAAGCCAAGCGCATCATGCGGCAGCTGGGACTGGAGTCGGTCGGCGGGATTGACGCCCTGGACCAGGCGCTGCGCTACCGGTTGTACGCCCGCATCAACGACCAGGAAATTTACCGCGTGGACGAAAACACACTGCGTTTCGAGATGAAAGAATGCCGGGTGCAGGTGGCAAGGGAGCGTAAAGGGTTACCAGCCTTCCCCTGCAAAGCGGTGGGGATGGTGGAATACGCCTATTTTGCCCACACGATCGACCCGCGCATCAAGACCGAGGTGATCTTCTGTCCGCCGGACTTCCGCCCTGAAGGAAGTTACTGTACGTGGCAATTCACATTGCAGTATGAACCTATTTCTGCAGAAAAAATTGTCCCCGAGGAGTCGGTTTACGGGTAAATTCTTCGCCAGGAATTATGCTAAAAAAATCTCACCTGTGTTGTATGGTGAGATTTTTTGCAGGGGAGAGTAAAAACACAGGTTTTACCCTCCCCTTGAATTTTTTATCAATAACCTTTTAATTCTGGGCTAACTCATGTTGCTGGACCATCTCCCTGACGGCATCCAGCATTTGCAGCGCGCTCAGGTTGCGCATCGTCCAGCCGTAGTCCAGGCTGCCGGGGGTTTCAAAATCGGCGGTGCTGGTTTGCTCGCTCCAAGAGAGATGGATCGCAGAGCCATTGACCATCCCATGGTCCTGGAGCGGCTGGATGACCGCCCAGAAGTTCCACAGGGGGAGGCCGTATTCGTTGGCCAGGGTGGCGATCGTGCGGTTGATCGAATGGTCGCCTTCGGTGTTATCCGGTTTGGTTGCCAGGATGGGCACTACCCCGTTACCGATCGTATTTTCGATCACCCGCCGCAGGCTGTCTTCAAATTCGACATAGCCGTAAGCATCGTTAGCGCCTAATGAGATGATCGCAAATGCCGGGTTTTGCACGCGGAATTCGCAATCCAGCGGGGTTTCGTTAGGCTCGCATACTTTCCAGTCATTGTGCAGGGGAGACATCACCGAGTGGGCAGACTGACCGACTTTGGCCGCCAGGCTTTCCCGACCGAAAGACCCGGCAAAATAGTCCAGGGTGGTTTGCATGTCGCTGTAATCGCCCAATTTGATGTACTGTGGACGGAGATCAAATTCCCCCAGGAAAGCCGGAGTCACTGCGTTGCAATCCCCTACTTTGGAGAATGCCTGCGGGTTACGGCCTGCTTGCTGGCCGAGCTCATATATTTGGTACGTCTGCGGCGGGAGTGAGGTGGGAATTACGGGGAGTTCCTGCCATTTTTCCGGGTCGAATGGCTCTGTAGGGACCGGCGTGGGGGCATTGTCCGCGACTTCCACGGGGGGCGTTGTGGCCTCCATAACCTCCTCGAGGATCACGTTAGGAGTTGCGGTTGGCTTTGCGATCGTGGGGGAAGGCAAAATCTCATTCTGCTCGGGGAGATTGGGTGTATCGGCAGTGTCCACTGCGTTCGAACAGGCGGCCAAAAACAGGATCAGGAGAATAGGGATAATAGTGCGTGCTTGCATGCAAACCTCTGAAAAAAGTAAACTTGGAATTCGATTCAGTATATTGTAATCAAATCTTTGAGATTTTCGTATGTTGCCGGGCCAATCCCATGCACATTCTGGATCTCTTCCGGAGCAGTGAAGGGACCGTGTTCCGTGCGGTAGTCGATGATCGCCTGCGCCTTGACCTCTCCGATGCCAGGCAGGGACATCAGGATTTCCAGGGAGGCAGTGTTGATATTGACTGGAAGATTCACTTGAGGCGCACTTCCAGTTGTGGTTTGCCCATCCGATGGAGCAGAAACCTGCTCGCTTTGCATAGGCACAAGCACCTTGCTGCCATCTGCAAGTGGGGCGGCCATATTCAAGGCTTCGGCAAATGCTTCGGGGAGCAAGCCGCCCGCAGCGGCGATGGCATCTTCCACCCGGCTGCCGATGCTCAGCTGGTATACACCTGGATGCGCTACCGCACCGCTGACATCCACGACGATGGGCGCTTGCGTAGGTGCAGGTGGCAGTTCGAGAGGGGTGCCTCTCCCCGGACTGTTGATCAGCAGGATCGCTCCGGCGGCCAGCAAGCCGCAAAGTATGCCAAAGATGACCAGGTAGATCGATTTCATTGCCAGCAGAACAATAATATTACATGGTTTTGGTTGCTTTCCGCCCATTATACGGTATAAATGGATAATCTTCTATAATGGTTGATGTTTGATTGCACTATTCCCAGTTCAATGGAGGCAGCTATGACCGGTACGATCATCAATGTAATCACTGTGCTTATCGGCGGAACGATTGGCCTGTTTTTTGGCGACAGGCTCCCCCAGCGGCT
>QKGK01000398.1 GCA_003250455.1 Chloroflexota bacterium
ACAAGTTCGACCACACCCCGGTTGATAACTGGCCGACCGATTACGCCAAGTTCTCGGAATGGTCGGGGCGCGGTGTGCTGGCCCTGCTGGCCGACTCGACCAACGCCGACTCCCCCGGGTGGACGCCCTCCGAACGCGTGATCGACCCGGCTTTCGAGAAAGTATTCCGCGAAGCCGATGGCCGCATTTTGGTGGCCTCGTTCGCCTCGCTCATCTCCCGTATGCAGCAGGTGGGCAACGCCGCCCGCAACCACGGGCGCAAGATGGCCTTTGTGGGCATGAGCATGCGCGATAACGCCAAAATGGCGATGCAGTTGGGCTACCTGGACCTGCCGGAAGACCTGATCGTGCCGCTGGACCAGGCCCTGAAGATGAAACCCCGGGAAGTGGTGCTGATGTGCACCGGCTCCCAAGGGGAACCCTCTTCGATCATGGGACGCCTGGCAACCGGCCGCAACCGCCAGTTCGACGTGCAGGAAGGCGACACGATTGTGCTCTCCTCCCACCCGATCCCCGGCAATGAAGAGAACGTCTCCCGCACGATCAACAAGCTCTTCCAGCGCGGCGCCAATGTGATCTACGACCCGATTGTCCCGGTGCATGTCTCCGGGCACGCCAGCCAGGAAGAAATGAAGCTGATGCTCCACCTGGTGAAGCCCAAGAACCTGATCCCCGTCCACGGGGAACTGCGCCACCTCAAGCAGCACGGTAAAATGGGCGAGGAACTGGGCCTGCGGCCGGAAAACATTGCTGTGATAGAGAACGGCACGATCATCGAATTTGAAGACGAGATCATGCGGATCAGCAACCGGGTCCCCGGGGGATACGTGTTCGTGGATGGCTCGCGAGTGGGGAATGTCGGCCCGGCAGTCGTCCGTGAGCGGGAAACCCTTTCCCGGGACGGGTTTGTTTCCGTCAGCGTGCTGATCGACAAGGACTTCAACCAGATCCGCCCCACCGATGTACTCACCCGCGGGTTTGTCTACAAATACGAAGCTGATGACCTGATTACAGAGATCGACGCCGCGGTGGATGAAGTACTGCAAAGTTTTGCTGGCAACCGTAAAGCCGATCCAGCCACCCTGGAAGACACCTTGGAAAAGAAACTTCAAGACGTGCTGCACGTGATCAGCCGCCGCCGCCCGATGTTGTTCATCCTGGTGGATATGGTATAACTGGCAACACCGCCCGGTTAAAAAAAGAATATACAATCAAAGTCCGCCTTTGGCGGACTTTTAGATTAACCGGGACTTCGTTCAGGAGACCGCCAAACCTGGCTTTGAGAGAACCCCTCTGTCAGATATGAGGTATCCAGCTGTGTCAATTTACCAACTCCACATGGTTCACAGTCCCTCCTGAATGGTGGAATTTCAGGTTAAAATAGGGTAAAATTTTCACCTATGCAGGACCGGTACGCCCGGTCGGGGATACAAAATGACAAAGTAACTTTCTTCGATCTAGTACTTTGTCAAAGCTAAAAAGATGGTTTGAAAGCAAAATCAAACGATGACAATTGTTTTCCCGCATCTGCAGCCAGCCTTTGACAAAGTTTAAAGTGTTCCGTCTATAAACTTTGGAACCATCAGATGATATTTGACGGAACACTAGTGAACAGGGTAATCTATGTCTAACAGACCTTCCTACAAAAGCTATAAAGAGGCGCGCGAGCGCCGCCAAAAATATGGCCCGCTGATCATGGGTGGCGCTGCCATTCTCCTGGTTGCTGTGGGGATCTTGCTGATCTTTATGTGGGTGCGCGGCGCCAGCTTCAGCTTTGGCCCGGCAGACACGCCAACCCCCTCGCTAACCCCAACCGAAACGCTGCCGCCGCCTACCGCCACCGCTACTGAAACACCGCTCCCCACTGACACGCTCACCCCCACCGATACGCTGGTGCCCACCCCCTCGGAGCCGTTCCCGTACGTTGTGCAGTCCGGGGATACACTGACCTCCATTGCCGAGCAGTTCGGGGTGGACTATATCGCCATTATGCTGCTCAATAACATGACCTACGAATCAGTGCTTTACGCCGGAGACCAGCTCACCATTCCCAATCCGGGCATGGGCATCCCCACAGCTACACCGCTGCCCACCAATATCACCCGCGGCATGGTGATCGACTATTTTGTCCTGCCGGGTGATTCGATCCAGCTGATTGCCCTGGAATTCCTCAGCACCACAGACCGTATCATCCAGGAGAACAACCTGGAAGACGAGGACGCCATTTACCCCGGCCAGGTGCTCAAGGTGCCAGTATACATTGTCACCCCCACCTTCGGGCCATCCGAAACCCCCACCCTGGAAGCTACCCCTGAACCGACCTTCACCTCCACCTCCACGCCGGGTGGATAACCTTCCAGCAACCCATCTGAACTACAATGAAAAAAAGAGGCACGATAAAACGTGCCTCTTCATTTTAATGAACTAAAGCCAATCTCAGGGCGAGATCGGTCGCAGCGAGCTGGCTGCGATCAGGTTGCCATCTGCACCATAGGCAGTGACAGTCCACTGCATCCCTGCCTGCAATACCGGCCCGGCGGCGTTATCCGCCGGCTGGATGCTGACCCCTCCCAGATAGATACTGGTTTCAGCGCCCATCCAGGCCCAATAAGACGTCCCATCAGCTGTTTTCAGCACCAACCCATACCAGGCAGCGCCTTCCACCGGCACCCACTCAAACAGCGGCTTGACCCCAACCCCCTCTGTCGGTGTGGTCAGTTCAATATCGGGAAAGTTGAGCGCAGACAGAAAATCTTCCGCCTGGGGTTCCGAATTTTCAGGCGGAACAGTGCCCTCCTGGGAATTTGCCGGGGCGGTGTTCTGCGCCGGGCTGGTTGCCTCAACAGAGGTCGAATTTGTGCCGGTATTCTGCCCGCCCCCCAGCGAGCATGCCAGAGCGGCAGCCAGAAGGACGACGATAAGGAGTATCCATTTTTTCGATTTCATCGCTATACTCCTTCGCATTTGTACTGGTTCATGGCATTTGTGGTCTTGATGAGCATACTTTCTGCCCCGACAATATCTGCCACCAGGTAAAGGGCAAGGACATTCCCACAGTTGGGGGCTTTCTGATTCTCTGCCAGCTTGTTATCGACGATAGCTTCAATGATTGTAGCCAGCTCGACGGCGATCTGCTCGTTCGGTGCGCCAGCTCCGATGGCCCCCACACTGTAGGCTGCATAAGTAATCTGGTTGATTTGCTGGGGGGTGAACCATTCCGGGTGCGCCCCAGCCAGTTTAACCAGCTTGACCATGATCCCAATAATGGCAGAGTTGAAGTGGCCCTCAAAATTGCCCGTAGTGCAGGAAAGATCGATGATGATGCCGGAATTAAGTGCGTCTGCCTTGGTGATCACATCCCAGAGGTGATCTTCATCCAGGCTCTGGTTGGCAATCGTCTCGGAGACGAGCTGGTCGGCATCCTTCAGCAAGTCCAGCAGCCGGATCTGGTAGTTTTCCGGGTCTGTTTCTGCAATTCCCTCGGTGCGGACAATGGTGAATTCAGTCTGGACGTGCAGCACATTGGCACCGGCATGTTCCATGCTTTGCATGGCAGCCGCATCGAAATTCCCGCTGATCTGGTTGCAGTTCGGGATCTGATTCAGGGTCCAGTCCACTGACGAAAACCCGGTGGTTTCAGATATCACAAAGTTGCTGTTGTACCCCTGGGTTGTAACGGAGAAATCGAAGGTCGCTGAAGTAGTCTTCATAAAAGGGTCATGAGCAGTCCCGTCAATAATGCCATCAGCATTAAATTCGGCAATGCCATAGGATTCGCTGTTTTCCGAGGTACTGAATCCATGCGCAGAGAAGAAACCGGTAACATCCTGGGCGATCACATCAAAATCGAGCGTGCCATCATAGGAGGCCTCAGCATTGGTTTCTCCCAGGTTAATGGCATCTGAGCCGGAAAATGCCCCCACCCACACGCCATCCGGGATCCAGCCGATCGGCTCTTCATCCTCCGGCGGGGGCGTATCGCTGGCGGGGCTGGCCGCGCAGAACACCGCCAAAAAGAAAATTCCCAGAATCGACCCCAGCATAAGCCGGGTATTCCGGGAAAAGGAACGCTTTTCTTCGCGCATGGAAAATTCCTCCTCAAAAATGGGTCATTTTCCGCTTGTTTGGAGGGTAGTGAAAGGGATCATACGCAAGTGGATGATTATAAAATACTCCCATTTCCACCTGCAATCAACCCCCTGTTTGGTCAGATTATTCAGAAACAGCCAGCAAAGCTTATCCAAATACCCGCAGCGCGTCGTCCATCTGCTGGATGAAGAATTCACCGTGTTCCTCCCCCTGCAGGGAAGCCTTGACCTCATTCAGCGACTCGACAAGCGCCTGGTCGTCCGGGTCGGCGAGCAGCCCGGCCACCTGAATGAACCCCCGGGAGAGCAGCTGGTCGGCAGCGGAGTCTGTTTCGCGGGCGGCCTGTTCGGCTTGGGCAAAATGCTCTTTGGCCTGCGCATATTGCCGGGCAGCGATCTCCTGTGCTGCCAGCATCCAGTAGGCCCGGCTGCGGGGCAGCGGCGGTTTTTTGAGGTCAATGGCAAGCTGCAAATTGCGTTCGGCGGCCTGCAGACCAAGCCGGACCTGTTCGGCGCTGATGGAAAAATCCGGCTCATCCCAACCCGGCCAGGTGAAGGAGGCCAGATCGTATTGGATCGCCTTGACCTGGCTCATAATCTCGTAATATTGTTTTGGATAAGACTCGGCCAGCGCGTCCCCAATGGCAGCTCCAACCTGCCCAATTTTGATCGTCATCGGCAGGTCTTTGATCTGCCAGTAGGCATGCTTCATCAACTCGTGGTATTCCTCGATGCGCGCCGCCGGGGTAGGAAAGCCGTCGCTGTCCAGGTAGTCCAGCGCAGCGGCCAATCCCTCCGTCTCCAGAATTCTGATCGCCTCGTCTTTCATCATTTGCGCCTTTCCTGATCCAATTTATGGCAACCAATAAATTTGATAGGATAAATTTTACCACCTTTGGTTTATTTAAGAATCGGGAACACCTACCCTTTCGCACCAGGCAAGTCAAGACCACCGGCATAGCCGGTGGCTTGACCTGAGGCTATAAGCCTCTGTTACTTGCGGCACCTTAAGGTGCCGCTTTCACTTCGTTCAAGCCTTTTGCTTTTTTCGTTCTTCCCTTCTGGATTTCTCTCCTTTTCCTGGATGCCCGCCTTCGCGGGCATGACACATCCTTTCCATCCATTGTGTCTTTCCCGCATGGGTCTAGCGGGAATCCACTTTTTACCCCCTCCTTTTACTTTTTGTGATTTCTCTTTACC
>QKGK01000576.1 GCA_003250455.1 Chloroflexota bacterium
CGCATCCAGACAGATGGCTATTCCCTCTCCCTGGCAATGGCCTACCTGAGCTGGATGATCGAACTTCCAGCCAAAGAAGCCGAAGCTGCCGCCAAACGCCTGCGCATCCCCGGCTGGCTGACCAAAGCAATCCTCGCCGTCATCCAGCTGTGCCAGGAACAGGAAACCCTTTCCACCGCTTCCCCAGGGGAGATCGTGGACAACTTCGACCAACGCCCACACCTTGCGCTGGTGGCCTGCTATCATTTATCTGCCAAACCGGAACTGCAGAAAAAGATCCGCGCTTATTTCGAAACCTGGCAGCACATCCGCCCGCAAACTACCGGGCACGATCTGCGCGCCCGCGGTATCCCCCCCGGCCCGGACTACCGCCGCATCCTCAACCAACTGCGATGGGCATGGCTGAACGGCAAGGTAAAAACGCCTGCCGAAGAAAACGTCCTTCTGGAGACTCTGTTGGATGAAATTACCCCCGATAAATCCCTCATCTGACCTCGGCAGCCCGCAAAACCCCCTCCTTGCAGGGATGCGCATCCGCCAGGCCGTGGAAGCTGATTTGCGGGAGATGGAATGGGAAGGCAGCTACAAACGCTACCGGCGGGTGTATCAGGAGGTCTTCGAGCGCACGCTGGAGGGCCATGCAGTCATGTGGGTAGTGGAACTGCCTTCTTTTGGGCTCATCGGGCAGGCATTCGTGCAGTTCAAGATGCACGATTCAAGCTCTGCCAACGGCACCACCCGCGCCTACCTGCATTCGTTCCGGGTGCGTCCGGCGATGCAAAGTCAGGGCGTAGGCACTGCCCTGATGAATTTCATTGAAGCCGACCTGGTGAAGCGCGGCTTCCGGGAGCTGACCCTCAATGTCGCCGAGGACAACTCGGGCGCCATCCGCCTTTACCAGCGGCTCGGCTACCGGGTGCTGAAGCGCATCCCCGGCCGCTGGAGCTACTTCGATGAAAACGGCAAGCTCCAGCACGTGGCCGAGCCCGGCTTCCGCCTGATCAAAACCTTGGCCTGAACGCCCTTTTCTTCAAAAAATCTAGATCATTCCCCCACCGATACCAGATCAGGGTCGTAGTCGGCCACATTCGCCACGGGGTAATACGGCCCTTCCCCCTGGGCAGGCGTCAGAGGCAGCGCGCCTGAGCCAATCCCGGTGTCGACCACAAAATCAAAACTCCCCACCAGAAAACCGCCCCCATTGGGGTCATCTTCAAGGGTGAGCAGCAGCTGGTCTGCCCCTGCACCTAATCCGCCCCCATTACCGGTATCCGCAAAATACAGCTGGGTGGTGAGTACCACAGCCCCATCCACCCGCACCTTGGCATGAATGTGTGGCGGGCGCGGTTCATATTCCCCGGGACGCAGCGTGCGGAAGGCATAATTCCCCTGGGCGTCCGCCACGGAGGTGCCGTAAAACTGGAAACCCATATCCCGGCTTGCGGTAGATGAGTCACCGGGGTGGTCGTAGACCCCATTGGCATCCGTCTGCCAGATCTCCACGGCGGCCCCTGCCACCGGGTCGCCATTCACATCCAGCACCCGTCCAGATAGCACAAACACCTGCCCGCTGGCTGTCACCGGACTGCTGAAGCCGTAGGCAGCGTATGGATCGGTCTCATCGACTGGTTCGGGGTTGCTTTCCACGGGAGCAGGTTCTTCCGGGGCTGTGGTAACTGTTGGTAACGGTGGAATAGTAGAAATTTCGGTAATTTCCTGCTCTGGCAGGTCTTGCGGCGCGCAAGCCGCCAGGATCAGGAGCAAGATCAAAACAAATGAAATTGATAATATGCTGAACTTCATCAGTGGGAATCCTTTCCTAAATGTTATTCTCTTACTAATAGGGATAAACCCGGAGAAGGATTAATTACTTTTCCGGGCTATACCGGGAGCACATATGCGCTAGTCACGGGAGAAAACATTGTCATAAATTTATTAAACCCGCCCTCTGGCCCTTGCCCCCGGATTGGTTCCATGCTAGAATAATGGTGCATTCCTGTGAATACTTGTAACACCGGAAAGTGGGCCTCCCCCACTTTTCTTTGTTACAGGACGTTGTCCGGTTTCCGGCGGCAAACACATGGAAACAAAAATGGCACAACTAAAGTTGGAGAACGATTTAATATGAAGAACGATTTTTTCCTGGCATTCAGCGAACTGTTAGAGGACAAACAGCTGCCCAAAGAGGTAGTGGTGGAAGCCCTCGAAGCGGCGATGGTTTCGGCATACCGCAAAACGGTGAACGCCTCCAGCGCACAGCAGATCAATGCTGAGTTTGATATTGAAACCGGCAATGTCACCATTTTTGCCGAAAAAGAAGTGGTGGACGATGTACAGGACGACCGCACCGAAGTCACGCTGGAGAAAGCCCTCATCGCCCACCCCGAAACCGAGCTCGGCGAAATTGTGATGGTTGAATCCACCCCCGAGGACTTCGGCCGGGTTGCCGCGCAAACTGCCCGCCAGGTGATCCAACAGCGCATCCGGGAAGCCGAGCGCCAGGCCCAATACGACCACTTCAAAACCCTGGAAGGGGAGATCATCAACGGGGTCGTTCAGGCAATTGGCGGCCCAGGCATCACCCTGGGATTGGACCGAAAAGCCGAGGCCCTCATGCCGCGCAACCACCAGATCCGCGGCGAACGCTTCCGGCTGCACGACCGCGTGCGTGCCCTCCTACTCGAAGTGAAAATGTCTACCCGCGGGCCTGATCTGATCCTCTCCCGCGCCCACAAAAATTTCCTCCGCCGCCTACTGGAAGACGAAGTCCCCGAAATCTATCACGGCATGGTAGAGATCCGCTCTATCGCCCGCGAGCCGGGATACCGCTCCAAAGTAGCCGTATCCGCCCTGCAGCCGGGGATCGACCCGGTGGGCGCCTGTGTCGGCATCCGCGGCGTACGCATCCAGGCGATCGTGCGCGAGCTTCATGACGAAAAAATCGATGTAATTGAATGGAACCCCGATCCCTCCGCCTTTATTGCCAAAGCACTCAGCCCGGCGCGGGTAACCGGCGTGTTCCTGGATGAGACCAGCGACACCAAAACCGCCACTGTGGTTGTCCCTGAAGATCAGCTCAGCCTGGCCATCGGCCGCGACGGGCAAAACGCCCGCCTGGCCGCCAAGCTGACCTCCTGGCGGATCGACATCAAGAGCCTGCCCGAAGCCACCTCCGAAGCGCTCTTCAAACTACAAGACCGCCCCGAACTGGCCGAACAAGCCAAGAAGATGGCCGAAATGGTACAGCAAGTGGAAGCGATCATGGTACGCAAGAACGAAGGCCGCCCGATCACACCGGAGGAATACCAGCTCCTCGGACGCTTTGTTAACCGGGTGGAAACCGGCGTGGAAGACCAGCGCCAGGCCCAGATGGAAGAACAGCGCGCCCAGGCAGCCGAAGCCCGCGAAAGCATCCCAAGTGCCGCCTTCGACATCCCCCTGGACGACCTGTCCATCTCGCCGCGGCTGATCATCAACCTCACCGGCGAAGGCTACTCCACCATTGGCGACCTGATGCTGCAGCTCTCGCTGGATTCGGATGTTATTCTGGCGCTGGACGGCGTCGGCCCCAAGGTGATGGAAGACATCCAGAAAGCGCTGGAGGGATTTGAATTCCCCGAACCCGAACCGGCCCCTGAAGCAGAAGCCGAACCGGTGGTTGAAGAGACTGCTGCTGAAGCAGCAATTGAAGCAGAAGCTGTCGAAGAGGCTGCTGAAGCTGTTGCAGAAACCGAAGAAGCTGCCCAGCCTGAAGTGGTAGAAGCAGCCGCCGATAAAGAACCCGAACCCGTCATGGAAGCAGAAGAAGAGGAAGAAGATCTCTCCTTCGAAAAGGTCATCGCCGACAGCGAGATCACCTTCCTGGATGACGACGACGACATGATCGACAGTCTCGATCGGGACAAGGGTTCCAAGAAGAAACGCAAATACCGCCAGGTAGAATACGACCCAGACCTGGATGTAAACATCGTCCGCCGCAGACGCAAGCGCGATACCGAAGACTGGGAAGAAAACTGGGAAGATTACCTGGATTAACCAACCTTCATCGTGCCGCTTTGCCGGCAGGAGGAACGTGGCAAAGAAAAAAGCAAAACCGCGCCGCAAACACATCCCACAGCGCACTTGTGTCGGCTGCCGGAGCGTGCAAGAAAAACGCTCGCTCATCCGGTTGGTCCGCACGCCTGAAGGGGTCATCATCGACCCCGAAGGTAAGCTCGCCGGGAGAGGCGCATACCTGCACAATTTGCCGTCTTGCTGGCAAAAAGGTTTAGAAGGACGATTGGCGCATGCTCTTAAAACAGAGATCAGCGCTGAAAATATGGCCGTGCTCAAAGCGTATATGCACGCCTTACCGCTCGAGGAAACAGGGAGCCTTTCCCCATGAAAAGGCCACAAACCTGAAGCCTCCGTCACCCCGGTCAACCGGATGACGGACCCAAGCCGAGAGATCGTTGAGAAGGCCAGCCATAAAAGAAGAAAACACGAACTGTAAGGAGAAACCGATGGCCGATAAAGTAAAAGAAACCAAATCAATAGAACTTCCGGCAAACACAACGGTGCGTGATCTGGCAGACAAGCTCAAAGCCAGCCCAATTGACATTATCAAAGTGCTCATGTCCAATGGGGTCATGGCTAACATCAACCAGCAAATAGATTATGATACCGCTGCCATTGTTGCAGCCGAATTAGGATTCGAAACCACCCTGGAAGTCATCGACCAGGTGGAAGTGGAAGACACCGGGGAAATCGCCCTTTGGCGGCGTCTGATTGCCGACGAACCCAAAAACAAGCTCATTTCCCGCCCACCGGTGGTCACCATCCTGGGGCATGTAGACCACGGCAAGACCTCCCTTTTGGATGCCATCCGCTCCACGCGGGTAGCAGCCGGAGAATTTGGCGGCATTACCCAGCACATCAGCGCCTACCAGATCGAACACGAAGACCGCATCATTACCTTCCTGGACACCCCCGGTCACGCCGCTTTCACTGCGATGCGTTCCCGCGGCGCCCAGGGTGCCGATGTGGTCATTCTGGTGGTCGCCGCCGATGACGGCGTGATGCCCCAGACCAAAGAAGCTCTCAACCACGCCAAAGCTGCCAAAGTGCCGATGATCGTGGCGCTCAACAAAATTGACAAGCAAAACGCCAACCCCGACCGGGTCAAGCAGCAGCTTGCCGAAGTGGGGCTGATCCCCGATGAGTGGGATGGCGACACGATTGTGGTACCCGTCTCGGCTACCGAACAAACCGGCCTGGAAGACCTGCTGGAAGCCATT
>QKGK01000209.1 GCA_003250455.1 Chloroflexota bacterium
GGCCGCCCGGAGAAACGCATCGACCTGGTGGGTAAAACCACCGGCACGTTCGCCTACGTCCACGACCTGCACCCGGAAGGGCTGCTGCATGGACGCATGGTCCGGCCGCCCAGCTACCACGCCCGCCTCAAAGCGCTGGATACAGCCCCGGTCGAGCAGATGCCCGGGGTGGTAAAAGTGGTGCGGGATGGCAGCTTTTTGGGCGTGATCGCCGAAGACGAGTTCCAGGCCGACCGCGCCATGGAGAGGCTGGCCGAACTGGCCGAAT
The DNA here is from genome assembly GCA_003250455.1 of Chloroflexota bacterium. GTDB lineage: Bacteria > Chloroflexota > Anaerolineae > Anaerolineales > UBA11579 > UBA11579. Next base: position 269 of record QKGK01000209.1, read on the forward strand.
GGGAAACCGTTCCCATCCCCTCCGACCAGGCGCGCCTGCATGAAGAGATCATGGCGCAGATCGACGAATCCCACCTGGTAGTGGACGGCACCGGTACCTATGACCCCATCCCATCCATCCATGTCCCCGCCGGGGCCAGCCGGACCGTGCAGGCCACCTACACCAAACCTTTTCACATGCACGCCACAATTGCCCCTTCCGCCGCACTGGCGCTGATGCAGGACGGCAAGCTGACCATCTGGAGCCACACCCAGGGGGCTTTTCCCCCGCGGGATTCGATCGCCGTGGTGCTCAACATGGACCCGGAAGACATCCGCGTGATCCACACCGAAGGCTCCGGTACCTACGGCCACAACGGTGCGGACGATGCCGCCCTGGATGCCGCCCTGCTGGCACGCAGTCTCCCCGGGCGGCCGGTGCTGCTCAGGTGGACGCGCGCCAACGAGCACCAGTGGGAACCTTACAGTCCGGCGGCGGTGCTCAGGCTGCAGGCCAGCCTCAACGCCCAGGGAGAGATCATCAGCTGGAACCATGATGTGTTCAGCCCGCCGCACCTGGGCCGCAGCGGTGCCGAGCCGGGTACCTCCGCCATGCTGGCCGCCGAATACCTCGAACACCCGCTGCCAAAACCGCTCTACAGCTCGGTGATGTGGAACAATTCCGGCACGCACCGCAACGCCGACCCGCTCTACAGCTTCCCGGAGAAGCGCGTGGTCCGGCATACCCAGATTCACCCGGCCCTGCGCGTGTCTTCCTTCCGCGGTCTGGGGGCGTATGCCAACGTGTTTGCGATCGAATCCTTCATGGACGAGCTGGCCGCCGCGGCCGGGACAGACCCGGTGGAATTTCGCCTGCGCCATCTGGCAGACCCGCGCGCCCGCGCCGTGATCGAAGCCGTGCGCGAAAAATCCCATTGGGGCCAACTGCTGCCCGCAGACCACGGGCGCGGGGTTGCCTTTGCCCAATACAAGAACCGGGCCGCCTACTGCGCCGTGGTGGTCGAACTGCGCGTCGACCGGGAAAGCGGGGGCATCCGGCTGAATCACGCCTATATTGCCGGGGAAGCCGGGCAGATGGTCAACCCGGACGGACTCAGCAACCAGCTGGAGGGCGGCCTTATCCAGTCCGCCAGCATGACCCTCAAAGAGCAGGTCACCTATACCGCCGAGGGCATCACCAGCGTGGATTGGGAGACCTACCCGATCCTGACCTTTTCCGAAGCCCCCCGCATCGAAACCGTGATCCTCAACCGCCCGGGAGCCCCCTTTATGGGCGCAGGCGAGGCCAGCATCGGGCCGACGGCCGCGGCGATTGCCAAGGCAGTATACGATGCGGTCGGTATCCGCTGCCGGGAACTTCCCCTGCTGCCGGAAAGGGTCAAAGCACTGCTGGATCGAGGGTAGGTGAAATAAAATTTCCCATCGAGACCTTGCGGGTGCTGTCCTCCCCGGGATAGGCGTAATTTCTGCGACTTTCACCTGGGGAGGTGGTAAAATGACCCCAATAACTGCACCAACGCAGTATCCCCCAACCAACTCACATGCACAAGGATAACCCAATGGAACTATTAAAAGAACGTATCCGCACGGACGGACAAAACCTGGGGAACGGCATCCTCAAGGTGGATGGCTTTGTCAACCACCAGGTGGACCCGGTATTGATGGACGCCTGCGGCGAGACCTTCGCCCGCCTGTTTGCCGATGTCGGCGCTACCAAGATCCTCACCGCCGAGATCTCCGGCATCGCTCCCGCCGTGTTCACCGGCAAGCACATGAACCTGCCGGTGGTCTATGCCCGCAAGTCCAAGCCGGTCACCATGCCCGACCAGGTCTTTCTCACCCTGGCCCCTTCCCACACCAAAGGCCGCACCGTGGAGCTGATCGTCTCGCCGGAGTACCTGGCCGGCGGCGAAAAAGTGCTGATCATTGACGACTTCCTCGCCAGCGGCGCTACCATCCACGGCCTTGTACGCCTGGCAAAGACCGCCGGAGCACGCCTGGTAGGGATCGGCGCGCTGATCGAAAAATCCTTTGAGCTGGGCCGCGAATCCCTCAAGCAATATGAAGTCCCCATCCACTCCCTGGTCTCCATCAGCGCCATGGACAACAACGAGATCATCTTCGCAGAAGATTAACTGAGGGCGCTTCGTGGATACCCTCATCGTCCTTGATTTTGGCTCGCAGTACTCCCAGCTGATCGCCCGGAGAGTGCGTGAAGCGCAGGTCTACTGTGAGCTCTATGCCTGGGATACCCCCAAAGAACAGATCCTGGCCCACCAGCCGAAGGGCTATATCCTTTCCGGCGGGCCCAACAGCATCTATGAGCCTGGCGCGCCCCAACTCCCCGATTATGTGCTCGAATCCGGTGTGCCAGTGCTGGGCATCTGCTACGGGATGCAGGCCCTCACCCATTCGCTGGGCGGCAAGGTGGCCGGGGCTGCTCACCGCGAGTATGGCGCCGCCCGCCTGCATGCCACCACCGAAAACGAACTGCTGCCCGAAGGCGAGCAGACCGTGTGGATGTCGCACGGAGACCGGGTGGAAGCCCTCCCGCCGGGGTTCATCCCGCTGGGAGCCACCAGCAATGCCCCCTACGCCGCCATGGGCGACCCGCAGCGCCGTCTGTATGGCTTACAGTTCCACCCCGAAGTGGCCCACACCCCGCGCGGCGGCGAGATCCTCAGCCGCTTTGCCCACCAGATCTGCGGGCTGGCCGCCGACTGGACGCCGCAATCGGTCATCGAGCAGGAAGTGGAACGGGTACGCCAACAGGTAGGGGACGAAAAGGTGCTCACCGCCGTCAGCGGCGGGGTGGACTCTGCCGTGGCGACCGCCCTGGTGCACCGCGCCATCGGCGACCAGCTGACGGCAGTCTTTGTCGACCACGGCATGCTGCGCCAGGGGGAAGCCGTCCAGGTGGTGGCCGCCTTCCGTGAGACGCTGGGGATGGAGCTGATCGCCGTGGATGCCAGGGCAGATTTCTTCTCCGCCCTGGCAGGTGTGACTGCCCCCGAAGAGAAGCGCGTCATCATTGGGGAGCGCTTCATCCGCCATTTTGAGCAGCAGGCGCGGGGGCTGGGGATGCCGCCATACCTCGTCCAGGGGACCATCTACCCGGACGTGATCGAATCGCGCGCCCCGGAACGTGCCAGCGCCCACCGCATCAAGACCCATCACAACGTCGGCGGGCTGCCCGAAGAGATGCACTTCAAGCTGGTAGAGCCGCTGCGCTATTTATTCAAAGATGAAGTCCGCAAGCTGGGCGAAGCCCTCGGACTGCCCGGTGAGATGGTCTGGCGCCAGCCGTTCCCCGGACCGGGGCTGGCGGTGCGCTGTTTGGGTGAGATCACCCCGGAGCGGGTTGCCAAACTCCAGCAGGCGGACGCCATCTTCACCAGCGAGCTGGACGCTGCCGGCCTGCTGCGCATGCAACGGGACGAAGCGGGTGACCTGACCGGCACATCCCAGTCGTTTGCCGTGCTGCTGCCGGTGCGCTCGGTGGGCGTGATGGGTGACCAGCGCACCTACCAGGAGACCGTCGCCCTGCGCGCCGTGACCACCGAAGACTTTATGACCGCCGACTGGGCGCGCCTGCCGCACGACCTGCTGGCGAAAGTATCCTCGCGCATCGTCAACGAGGTAGACGGCGTCAACCGGGTCGTGTATGATATAACCAGCAAGCCCCCCTCAACGATTGAGTGGGAATAAAGATAAAGATGTAAACGATCAGCGCCAAGATTGCTTCAGGTGGCAGTAGTTTCACTGCCATGCACCTTAATGTCACTGCGAGCCTGACAAAAGCTATCGCTTTTGCTACGAAGCAGTCTTAGAGATTGCTTCACTCGCTGTGCTCGTTCGCAATGACAGGCAAGCACAAGGAGGTTGACACATGGATTACGGAAAAATTCTCACCAAAGCCTGGCAGGTCATCTGGAAGTACAAGATCCTCTGGCTGTTTGGCTTCCTGAGCAACTTCGGCAGCAATGCCAGCAACGCTCCCAGCGCCAATTCGGGCGGATCAAATGTCAATTTCAGCTATGGCAGCGGCAGCGGGAATTTGCCTTCCGGGATTGTAAGCTTTTTTAGAAACCTGGATCGATTCTTTGAGCAGAACTCGGAACAATTAGCATTCTGGTTCGTGATCCTCCTGATCGTCATCCTGCTCCTTTCCGTCCTGGCCTTCCTCATCCGCGTCTACGGGCAGGTCGGGCTGGTGCGCGGCGTGCTCAAAGCAGATGGTGATGAACCCGACACCTTGCGGTTCAGCGAGATCCACGACGAAGTAGGCCCCTACTTCTGGCGGCTGGCGGGCTTCCACCTGCTGCTGTTCTTCGCCTCGCTGATCCTGGTGCTGATCATCATCCTGCCCATCATGCTGCTGAGCGCCGCCACCATGGGCATCGCCATGATCTGCATCATCCCGCTGATCTGCCTGGCCATCCCGCTCTGGTGGGCGCTTTGGATCGTCATCCAGCAGGCAGTCATCGCCATGCTGGTGGACGACCTCGATATCGGCACCGCCCTGCGCCGCGGCTGGGAAGTGGTGCGCAGCCACCCGGCAGAATACCTGGTGATGGGCCTGATCCTGATGGTTGGCGGCGGTATCCTGGGGCTGATCTTCAGCCTGCCGCAAATTTTTGCCTTCGCCCCGCTGATCGCCCCGCTGGTGAGCGGATTCACCTCCGACAACTGGCAAAACCTGACCACCGGTCTGTGGATCTCGGTCGCCTGCCTGGTGGCCTACTGGCCGGTGCTGGCTGTGCTGCGGGGGGCGCTGCGATCCTATGTCGATTCCGCCTGGGTGCTGACCTACCTGGAAAACAGCCTGGGCAAGGACGAATCCCAGCCTGATATCCCCGAACTGCCCCAACCACCCGAAACTGAACTGGAGCCCGCATGAAACGATTACTGGATTTCCCCACGATCTCTCGCACCCGGCGCAACCACGGACTGGAACACGCCACCATTCACATTTTATCCGCCGCTACCAAGACCCCGGCCGCTGGCAGGGCATTCCGACGCAGGCGGTTTCTGGATATTGGGGGAAGTGGAAACCGAAGAGCTGCTCGAAGCGGTGCAAAGCGCCCTGGCGCGTATGCGCGCCGGGGAGCGTGAGCTGGCCGTGCATCCCAACTGCGGCACCAATTTTGTCACCTACGGCACCTTTGCCGGGCTGGGCGCTTTTGCTGCCCTGGCCGGGTCGGGGAACAAGTTCAAAGAGAAGCTGGAACGCCTGCCGCTGGCGGCAGTGCTTGCCACCCTGGGGTTGATCGTCGCCCAACCGCTGGCCTTCACCCTGCAGCGCGAGGTGACCACTTCCGGCGACCCGGGTGACCTGAAGCTCGTCGAGATCCGCCGCACCAGTGTCAGCGGGCGCACCGTCCACCGCATCACGACCGAGGGTTAAATGGCCGCACTGGTTCCGGTAGTCTATCTGCTGCACGGCGACGACGATTTCCAGATCGGCGAGTTTGTCGATTCGATGATCGAACGCCTCGGCGACCCGACCACGGCAGAGATGAATACCACCCGGCTGCCGGCAGGCAGCTACCAGATCGAAGACCTGCGCACCGCCGCGGCAGCGATGCCTTTTTTGGCCACCCGGCGGCTGGTGGTTGCCGAAGAAGTGACCCGCCTGTGCAAAGGCAAACCGGCGCAGGAGAAGCTCATCTCCCTGATGGAAAGCCTGCCCCCGACTGCCGCGCTGGTGCTGGTGGAATCCAATACGCTCGATGGAAAAAACTGGCTGATCAAGTGGGCTGCCGCCTCGGATGGACGCGCCTACGCGCGAGGTTTCCCGGCCCCCAGGGGGCCACAGCTCATCCAGCACATCCGCAAATACGCCGCCGACCAGGGCGGCGAGATCAGCATGCAGGCGGCATCGCTGCTGGCCGAAAGCAGCGGGCAGGAGCTGCGTGCCGCCGTGCTGGAGGTGGACAAGCTGCTGGCCTTCGTCAACTACCAGCGCCTGGTGGACGTGGACGACGTCGAGATGGCGGCGGCTTTTGTCGGCGGGCAGGGCGACTACTTCACCCTGATCGACAGCATCGCCGCCCGCAACGGGCGCAAAGCCATGGACATGCTGGAAAAGCTGCTCGACGAGCAGGACGGCCTGCCGCTGTTCTTCAGCCTGGTGGGACACTTCCGGCTGGTGCTGCAGGCCCGCGAAGTCGTGGAGAACGGCGGGAACGACAGCACGGTTGCCAAGACGCTCGGCATCCACCCCTACCGTGCCCAGAAGATTACTGCCCAGGCGCGTACAATTTCGCTTTCCGCCCTGGAGAGCATCTACCTGCGCCTTCAGCAGCTCGATATGGAGATCAAGACCGGTCAGATTGTCCCGGACCTGGCGCTGGAGACCCTGGTGTTGGAGCTGACGGGGGAGAGATCATCGTGAAGCAGTTCAGATTATTGAGAGTCCTGTTCTTCCTCTCAATAACTTTTTTGTTCAGCCTTTCCGGATGCACCACGATTAACAACACGGGAAATTCCGCGGAGGAACCCGCTGCTGCGGTCCCTACAGAAATGGCAGCAAACCAGGAAGACTCCCTGGCCCTTGAAACCGCCGTCGTGTCCGGGAATTATGGGGAAGTCCTGACCACCATTGAACTCTTGCAAGACCTGGACCCCAATATCCACAAATACGTTGCAGATGCCAGCGTCACCTACCCGATCTGGTTGTCGCCCGGAACAGATGAATCGATTTTTTTCAAGGTGAATGTATCCGAAGAAATGGGCGCTGTGCTGGACCGCTATGAACGGGTGGACGTATCGCCATTTGAAGAACCCGCGGTTGGCAAACTGGCGGAACACACCTCCCAGATTGCCATCGGCGACCTGGTCAACGTTCAGATCAACGCGCCGGCATTTCAGGTGTATTCCTCGGTGCCCGATATCCAGTACGTGGAAGACCCGGGGAAAGAATTGCTCTGGGTATGGTCGGTCGTGGCGCCCGAAAACCCCGGCAGCTACCGGGTGAACATCAGCGTATTCCTCGATGAGGAGCAAACAGAATTGTCCTGGCTGGGCTCTTTTCAGATCATCGTCCAGCAGCCCCCGACAGAGACCGCCGAACCCACCGCTACGCCAACGGTCACACCCACACCCACAGAGACCGCTTTGCCGACGGCAACCTTATCCACGGGTGCGCAGTTCATTGAAGATATCAAAGAAAATACGGAAATAAAAATCGAGATCCTGCTGGCGGTTCTCACCGGTCTGGCAGGCATTGGTATACCGCTGGTGCGTTTTAATATCCAGCGTGCGGAAAAGATCAAGGCAATGCGGGCCGAACTGGCCGTCACCAATAGCCCGGAGACCGCTTTCCGGTTACAGCGCCTGGAGTCTTACAAATGGTGGCAGGTCTGGAAGACGCTGGATTGGGATTAGACTCTAACCACAGATAAACACAGATGCACACGGATGGGGGGGACATAGCAAGCTGCGATCTGAATTTTCCGGCAATTTCAGAGGTCTAACGGCCCAACAGA
>QKGK01000441.1 GCA_003250455.1 Chloroflexota bacterium
ACCATTCGGGGATAATGCAGCAAACTCCAAAATGGTCTCCAGATGGTCGCTATCTGGCATTTGCCGCCGTTCTGGATGCACCCTCATCTGATATATACCTCTACGATACACAGGAAAGTGAAGTGCAGCGCCTAACCAATCGCTCTGACGGGGTTATACTGGTTGATTGGTCGCCAGACGGGAAATACATCATCATACAGGAAATTGAGGCTTCCGTTACGGTATCATCTGTCGAAGTCGTCACAAAAACGGTTCAATTATTGTATGCTACTGATTCGGATTCACTTCAAAGTATCCCGTTCTGGCTGGATAACCAACGTTTTATCGCTTTTAGAGGTGAATTTGATCCCTTGATTGGGGCAAGGGATTTGCGCTATGTTAATCTAAAATCTGGCACCAACCAAATTATATTTGACGGTCAATACATCGCTCATGTGAGTTATGACCCAATTAATGAAGTTTTCGTGATATTCGAAGTGGGTAGCGAAGGATATGATAGGGGTAACTATCTGGTTTCTTTAAACAACGATAATGAGATCTATCTGGAAGAAAAAGGGCCGCCCTATATTTATATGACCTATCTGGATTGGGATGAAAACACGGGTTTGTTTATTTCCGGTCCAACTTGCGAGGAAGACTCGTCGGATGTGGTCGCGTCGGACCATTTTGGAAACTTGCAATGTATTCCCAACCCATCACTCACTTCTGCGCCGGTGGAAAACCCCAGTTATCCAGCGCCCAATGAGGAATGGACGGCTTCCGTGCAGGAAGGCCTATGGCTGGAAACCGGGGATGAGCCCGCTGTTCAGGTCAGTAACGAAACCGCCGGTGAGGTGGTCTGGTGCCCGGATTCGAGCTGCTTTTTCTTTACGGCAGGCCAGAAGAACAATACATGGACGCTGTACCATGTTTCTCCGCCCGACCTGACGACCACTACAGTGGCTGAAGGGATCAGGGTCTTGGGCGATTTTCAATGGCTGGGAGCGGAGTAAAAGGGCATCCCCAGAATTTACAGCTCCACGCCGCGGATGCCATGAGCGCCCAGGGTGATCGATATTTCCCCGCCGTGGTACAGGTCATGTTCGATCAGGTGCCAGATGACCCACTGGCGGGTGACGATCTCCGGTTCGCTGTCATCTTCGCCGGGAAAGGTCTGCGCCCATTCTTCAGGCGTCCAACTGGCAATCGCTGCATGGATCCCGTCAAAGGTAGCCGTGATCCCGTGGACGAGCTCTTCGGCGCTGCGGGCGGGAGCGTCCCGCCGGTCCCACCTGCCAAAGTCCTTAAATGCATCACCGCCGACTTCATATCCCATGTAGAACCAGCGGGCACGCGCCCCGATGATGTGCCTGGCAATCTCATCCACAGAACGCAGTTTGGGAGTCGCACGCAGGGATAGCTGTTCGGCAGATAATGGGGCGAGAGAACCGACCAGCCTGTCCTGAAATACCTTCCAGCCTTCAAAAAAAATGGGTGCAAAATTTTCATCCGGGATCATTTCAAGCTCCTTACCAATCATATGGTTAATACAAACATACCAACAAGATACCATTAAACTCCCTGACAATTCAAATAAGTTCTAGCCACCAGACAGTTTGCGGAAATTATTTTTCTCGTGTCATTCCCGCACGCTTTTGGCGGGAATCCACAACAAAGGTGCTAAGTATGGATTCCTGCCTGCGCGGGAATGACACGAAAACAGCTATTTAAAGTTCCCAAAAGTGCTGCACTCCGGATTAGTGGCTTCTATTTACCTAAAAAATAGCCGACATTAATCCAGGAATAATTCTTAGCATCAAATGAATGAAACTGTCAGGTGGCTAAAAATAACTTTTGATATTTTCAAACGCATCTGCCCAGCGCGTTGCGCTCGCCTCTCTTTCCGTTATACAGAAAGCAAAGGCGAGCGCATGTGTCCACTATTTGGTTTTGTCAGCCGCTAACCGCAAAGCTACGGCTGGCAGTTGACCGTGTCGGTGAACGAGCCGGTCCCAATCAGGGTGAAGTTGCCCAGGACATCCTTCACTCTGATCTTGAAATCAACCGTCACCGGCTGGAGATAGCTTTTGGTAAAGGTGTCGATGAGCACGTTATCTTCATATTTGTCTCCGCTGACAAATGGCAGGAGGAAGTTCCCCTGGCCGGTGATTGGGTCCGGGGCAGTGGAATCCTTGATGGTGTAATACACCCGCACCTCATCGACCCCGTTCCCGTCGGTGGCAGTCACGCTGTAAAGTGGGGAGCATTTGGCCGGGGCATCAATCACCAATCCGTCCGGCGAATCGTCCACCGTGCCGACCGTCTTGCCGCAGTTGACCTCATCCGTCAGGTCATAGGCGTCATTGACCGGGAAATAGGTCAGGTTCCCCTGGTCGTCCTTCGCCGAGAAGCGGAAGCGGATGTTCACCGGGGTCTTGTGCCCGGTCGTATCGATCAGGAATTGGGAAACGCTGTAGACATCGTCCGAGAGCAGGGAAAGCTCCTTGTACTGCCCGGCGTTGACAGCCTTATCCCGCTCGGGCAGCGTGTCGTCAAGCGTCCAGATCAGCAGGACCTCGGCAATCCCGTCTGCGTCTTCCACCGTGATGCGGTAGGAATAGGTGCAGGCATCCAGGCTGGAGATGGTCTTGTTATCCGGGCCTACCGGGTTGCTCATCTTGGTGGCTGAATTGGTCGCCGTGGCTGTGGGGCCGCCCGCCTCTACGGTTTTGGTTTGTCCAAAATTAGGCGTGCTGGTGGCCGTGTTCTTCGGCGTCGGGGTGGGCGTTTTGGTTGGGGTGGAGGTAGCCACATTGGGCACATACAGCTTTTCGCCCGGCACGATGAAGGTCATCTCGCCGCGGCAGTTGGCCTTGCGGATATCGGCTTCGTCCACCCGGTAGAGCGCAGCGAGCGAGGCAAGCGTCTCGCCCTCCTTGACGGTATGCAGCACCCAGGTGAGCGGCGGGCCGCAGTCCACCGGGGCGAGCGTGTTGGTCGGTGTGGGGGTGATCGTCGGTGTGGAGGTCGGCCCCAGCGTGTTGGTGGGGGTAGGGGTATTGGTCTTGGCTTCCGGCGTGGGCTGGCCCTGTCCTGCTTCCACAGTCGCCATGAGGGGCACCACCACCAGGGTGGCTTCGGGGTTCATTGCCAGCCATTCCGAGATATCTTCACTGGTCATCTGCCCGGCTTGCGGGGCCTGGCCCACATTACGGATGGTGGCGGTCTGCCCGGCCAGAAGATGGATCGTCCCGGCTGCATTCCCCAGCGTGCAGACCCCTTCCAGGCAGGTGACATACGTCTCGCCGATGGTGGGGTCCACCTGCACATGCAGGTATGAGCCGCGCACGGAGGCCAGACCGGAGACCGTTTCCACTTCCACGGTACCGCTGTTCAGGATGATCCACAGCCGGCCGATGGCCAAATTTATGCGGGTGTGCACGCCCTGATCGGTGGATTCCATTTGCTGCAAGGTGAGGCTGGAAAGCGGACTGATCCGGACGATGGTGCCGTCCGAAATATCCATGCGGGCGCGGCCATCCTCGCCGGTCAGCAGCTGGTCGTTAACTTCCAGTTGGGTGGTGAGGGACGCGGGTTTGAATTCCGCTTCCGAGGCTTTGAGGATGCTAACCTGCCCGCTCAGTTCGCCAAATGCTGCTGTGAGCTGGTTTTCGGTCGGCTGCTCTCCGCCGCTGCCTACAGCACAAACAACGGTCACCATTGCGACAATAACCAGGACCACCGCTAACTTCATCTTCTCCGTTTTAACCATGATGCCATCCTTGCCTGATAATTTCTTGCGGCCTTAAGCCGCAACCGGGTTGACTGAAAGAAGCTCAGTTTAATCAAATTGGTTGGCAAACCAACCAATTGATCTCCACCAATTTAATTATAGTGAAAAAACTGTACAAATGGGTTGCGGAATTGGGACCAATTTGTATCGAATTCCTCTTCACATTGGAGAAGCTGGCGATACTCAGGGCGTTGGCGTAAGCGAAAATATTCAAGAATATCAAGAGGTCGGGCAAAACTGTTTGATCTTTATCCGCTCCTTGAGTTTTTAACCCATTAGCAAATAAGATTCCCTGGTCGAAGAAAAATGGGGAAAGCAGTTATCAATGCTATGGATTCCCGCCTGCGCGGGAATGACAGCTTTTTTCAATATGGTCATTCCCGCACGCTTTTAGCGGGAATCCATAGGTAAGGTAGGAAATGTCCTTGGATTTGTCTTCAGTTGAATAAATCCCCTCTTTGGCAAACCCATTCCAATCCTTACGGCTCCAGCGTGACCGCCACGCTGCTGAGGTGCAGGATGCTGCCATCCCGCGGGGAGAGGGCGTAGATCACCAAACGGGCGGGCGTTTCCGCGTCCACCTGGTAGGCGATGTTCCCGTTTATCGGGCCGCCGATGCCCATATCCGGCGAGTCGATCATCAGGTTCCCCTGGGCAATCGCCAGTGCGCTGTTGCCGCAAATGGCATGCGGCTCGCCGGAAAGCTCTCCCCCAACCGCACACAGCATTACGCCCACCGTGGACTCAAAGAAATATTCCGAAACCCCGCGGATCTCCACCTGCCCGCCGCTGACCGCCTGCCCGGATGTGGGCGAGTCGATCTGGATGGTCTCTGCGGATTGCTCCGGGATGGTGATCTGTGCGTTCCCGGAAGTCAGCAGCGTCACCTGGGTGGTGGCAACATGCAACAGCGCGCCGCTGTCCGGGTCGCTGAAAGAGACCGCTACCCAGCCGACCGGGTTGCCAGCTTTGGGGGTAAAGGTCAATTCCGCCTGGAAGGGGCCGGTGGTGCCCATCTGCGGCTGGACCGGGACGGCTTGCTGGGCCAGCAGACCCTCATAGGGGGCGCCGCTTTCGCTCATCTGGAACAGCTGCACCGTCACAGCGCTGCCCAGCGCCGAATCGGCGATCCCGTCCACTGCCAGCGGCGAAACCACATCAGACATCAGCCCGGGGGCGGCGATGTAGATTGCTTCGGCCCCGGGCTGGGATTCGGCATCATAAGGGGTTGGGACTGCAGCAGAGGTCTCGGTAGGGCTGGGGACCACATCGTCATTGCTGCCGGTGTCGGGGGGCTGGCCGGCTGCCGGTTGGGTGAGGATGGGCGTTTCCACGGGGGTGGCACTGCACCCGGCGATCGCAATCAACAGGATAGAGATCACGATCAGAAATTGGATGGATGGTTTCATTTTACATCTCACAATTCGAGCCTGTGGCTCCGTAAACTGCATCGAGACATAACCGCCCGATATTCTAGT
>QKGK01000469.1 GCA_003250455.1 Chloroflexota bacterium
GCAGAAAACGGCACCCTTTACTTCCACATTGATTACCGGGAAGTGCATTATTGCAAGGTTTTGCTCGACCAGATCTTTGGACGCGAGAACTTCATCAACGAGATCATTTGGGCTTACGATTATGGGGGCAGGCCAAAATCCCGCTGGCCGGCGAAGCATGACAACATTTTGATGTACGTGAAAGATGTTGAGAAATATACCTTCAATCAGGAAGATATCGACCGGATTCCCTACATGGCACCGGGATTGGTGGGAGAAGAGAAGGCAAAAAGAGGCAAACTGCCTACCGATACCTGGTGGCATACGATTGTCAGCCCCACCGGAAAGGAAAAGACCGGGTATCCCACGCAGAAGCCTTTAGGGATCTTGCGGCGGATCATCCAGGCTTCTTCCAATCGGGGAGATGTGGTGATGGATTTTTTTGCCGGCAGCGGTACGACCGGTGAGGCTGCGCTTGATTTGGGCAGAAATTTTATTCTGGTGGACGATAATCCCACCGCGATTGATGTGATGAAAAGACGGTTTTCGGGGAAGCCGGTGGCATATGAAACTTTCAGGTCAAATAAGGAGTGACAATTATGAATAACTCTCAGAAGGCTTTTGGACTTGGGCAGTCCATCTGGTATGACAATATCCAGCGTAAATTGCTGGAAAACGGGGCATTAGCCGGGATGATCTCGTCCGGGGAAATTTATGGGGTGACCTCTAACCCGAGCATCTTCCATAATGCAATAGCCAATTCCAATGATTATGATGCGGAATTGATCCCGCTGCTGAAAAGCGATAAATCTCCTGAGGAAATTTTTGAAGCGTTGGCAGTAAAGGATATTCAGGATGCATGCGACCTTTTCTTCAACCTGTATAATGTCACCAAAGGCGGCGATGGGTTCGTCAGCCTGGAGGTGAATCCCAAACTTGCGCATGAGACGGACGAAACAGCCAGCGAAGCCAAACGTTTGTGGGATCTGGTGTCCAGGCGAAATCTGATGATCAAAATCCCGGCGACATTGGCGGGAATCCCGGCGATCAAGAAGTCGATTGCAGCGGGCATCAATGTCAATGTGACCCTCATCTTTTCCCAGGAACGTTATGAGCGGGTGATGGAGGCTTATTTATCCGGTCTTGAGGAACGCATTGCGGCCGGCAGGCCGGTGGATAAAATAGCTTCGGTAGCTTCATTCTTTGTTTCCCGCATGGATACAAAAGTGGACAAACGCCTGGAAGCGATCATCGAAGAAGGTGGTGAAAGGGGAGAAAAAGCGATGGCGCTGCTTGGCAAATCTGCCGTAGCGAATGCCAAGCTGGCATACCAACGTTTCCAAAAGGTATTTGGCAGCGGAAGGTTTGCAGAGATCAAAAAACATGGTGGAAAAGTTCAGCGGCCGTTGTGGGCTTCTACCAGCACCAAAAACCCGGCATTTCCGGATGTGCTGTATGTGGATACCCTGATCGGTGCAAAAACGGTCAATACGGTACCGCCGCAAACACTGGTGGCCTTCAACGATCATGGGACTGTACAACCTACACTGGAAACCGGTATGGAAGAAGCGGCACAAGTATTAGCAGCACTGGAATCGCTGGGCATCTCGGTGCGCACCGTTACCAAGGAACTTGAAGACGAAGGAGTGGCTTCCTTTACCGACGCATTTGAAGCTTTGCTGGCCACTATAGAAGAACGGCGGCCGCAACTGGCATAGCCAAATGGATGGATTGTTTTATGGTTGAATCGCAAACTCAGCCAAGTTTGATCTCTTTGCAACTGCCTGAAAGTGATGCAGTCATTGAATTGTTTCCAGAAGTCTGGCAAGCTGTGGAGAACCTGGCTTCCGGGGATGTACACACCCGGGAAAAAAGCCTGGATACTTTACTGAAGTCCGGCGCTCACCGGGTTTCACCTCTGGTCGCATACGTGTTAGCCACCCGGCTTTTCGACCCAAATCTGCCAGTCCGCGGAAAAATTGTGTCGACGCTGGCGGATCTGATGCGGCGCAATGAAGAAGGCACTTACGCAGCAGAGGGAGTACGATCCCAGGTGATAACAGCGCTGTCGTATTTTGAAGACCGGGCGTTGGTCGCGGTTATGGAAGTAGGTATTAACCAACCGGAACGGATCACAGACGTGGTCAAGCTGGTGAAATACTCCCCACAAGCAGGAAAATGTCTGAAAGAGATTGCCGCTGACCGGGAAGCTGATGAAGTGATGCGCCGAGCAGCTATTCAACTCCTGGGGCAAATTGGTTTTGTCGATGCCCTTTCGGAATTAGAGCGATTGCGTAACCGCATCGAGACCCGTCTGGGTGGGCAGAAACGGATGCCGTTCGCCCCGACAGGAAGCAGCAGTGAAGTAAGCTTGCTTCCAGACCTGCAGAAGTCCATTTTAGCTTTGCAAATCAGCGAGTAGGGATTCCAGTTATAGGAGCGAAGTATAAATGTTTCCCCAATCAGAAAAACCATCCGAAAAAATAGGCATCATCATTTTTGGCGTTACGGGCGACCTGACCAGGCGAAAATTGATCCCTGCGTTGTATCAGTTGGCATTGGCAGACCAACTGCCGGATGAGCTGGCGATCATTGGGTTTGCCCGAAGAGAATGGGACGATGATTTTCTCCGTTCCGAAATGCGAAATGCGGTTGAAAAATTCTCTCGCACTCAGCCGATTGATGAAGAAACGCTCGACATGCTGCTTTCCAGTATGTTTTATGTGCAATCCTCCTTTGACCAGCCCGATGGGTATGAGAAGTTACACACAAAAATGGATGAACTGGGAGTTAGCAATCTGATCTACTATCTTTCAACACCGCCGTCTTCCTATAAAGCAATTGTCGAGGGAATTGGCGCTGCCGGACTGGAGCACTGCGAGGATGGTTGGGTGCGGATCGTGATTGAAAAGCCTTACGGGCATGATTTGGAATCCGCCAGGGAACTGGATACAGCCGTTCACAAGGTATTCGATGAAGACCAGGTATATCGGATTGACCATTATCTGGGAAAAGAAACTGTCCAAAATATTCTGGTTTTCCGCTTTGCGAATGGTATTTTTGAACCCCTGTGGAACCGGCATTATATCGACAATGTACAGATCACAGTGGCTGAGACAGTTGGGGTTGGTTCCCGTGCCGGTTATTATGACACGGCAGGGGTGGTACGGGATATTTTCCAGAACCATATCCTGCAACTGCTGGCCCTGACTGCGATGGAAGCTCCGGTTGATTTCAATGAAGTTTGTGTGCGGGATGAAAAAGTGAAGGTGCTGCAGGCAATCCGCCCATTGCAGGGCGCGGATGCGATCAGAGACACATTCCGCTCCCAATATGTTGCAGGGACGATAGACGGGAAGCGTGTGCTGGGGTATAAGGATGAACCGAATGTGCCGGATGATTCGAAGACGGAAACGCTTCTGGCTGCCAAATTCGAAGTTGACAGCTGGCGATGGGCTGGGGTACCTTTTTATATTCGCAGCGGGAAGCGGATGCCCAGACGGATCACTGAAATTGCGATCCAGTTCAAGCAGGTGCCGCTGCCTTTATTTGGGTGGCAGAATATGGCCGGAGACGCGCCTAACAGGCTGGTGCTGAATATCCAGCCGGAAGAAGGCATAACACTTTCCATTGGAGCTAAACGTCCGGGCCCGATCAACCAGATCGAGCCGGTGCAATTGGACTTTTCTTATTCGGAGACTTTTGGCTCTAATCCACCTGAAGCGTATGAGCGCTTGCTGTTGGACAGCATGAACGGAGACGCAACGCTGTTTACCAGATCTGATGAAGTGGACCAGGCCTGGGTGATCATCACTGACATTATCAAAGCCTGGGAGGAAAATAACACCAGGAACCTTCCTGTTTATGAAGCAGGAACCTGGGGACCATCGGGGATGGACGAATTTATAGCCAGGGATGGAAAAGTCTGGCGAGACCTTTCGAAATAGTCCCGAAATCAGTTTGCTGGTAAATAGTCAGGAAAGCTGTGCACCGCAGTTGGTGCAGGCAGTGTCTTCCGGTGCGGCGACGAACCCGCAAGTGCTGCACGTGCGTGGCTGGACATCTCCCAGGGGGGCGCCGCAAGCAATGCAGCGAGGTTCTCCAACCGGATTGGCTGTGTTGCAATAAGCACAGGCGGTACGGCGGATGCGCTCAGCGAGCTGCTGAGAAGCGCCCATTGTACTGGCAACTTCATCAACGACTTCCAACAAACGGTCATCCAAAGAGAGGTTTTCGATATCCTGGGCGATGTCATCCAGCCTGCCGAGTAGGTTGAGCGGGTTCATTTTCAGGGAGAGGGCAGAAACACCCAGGCTGGCGGCGATGCCCAGCCAATCCTGTTTGCCAACCTTTACCGCTACGCCTTCTTCCAGCTGCTGAATGGTCATCCCGATGGAGGTTTTTCCGCCTGAGATTGCACTGGATCGGCTATTGATCAGGACAATATATTGGTCGCCGCTTTTGGAATATCTGGCCCGGAGGTTATTGTCATCAAAACGAGTGCAGATGGCACGGGCAAGATTTTCGGCGGTGAGGTTACCGTGGTAGATTTTTGTGCTCATGGCAATTTGGATTATAATCGAACCTGGAATTTTCAGGAGTATAAATGGTTAAAACTTTCTATGGTATTTTACTTTCGAGTATAGCAATAGTCCTGGGGATGCTGCTGATGTTTGAATATGATGCTTCTGCAGATGCAATGTTTCAGCAGCCAACGGTATCGGTCCCTACCGTTACTGGAACGGCAAGAGGGCCTTCCATCCGGGTGAATGCGGATAATGACCAGATCAATGTGCGCAGCGGTCCTGGGACACAGGACTATGCTGTCATCGGTGTGCTGATCGCGGGACAGGTTGTTCCTGCTTATGGTCGTTCTTCCGGTGGGGATTGGATCCAGGTGCAGTACGTGGGGGTTGAAGGCGGTGTTGGCTGGGTATATTCAAACCTGGTGACGGTGTTGGACAATGTTTCCCTACCGATCCTTGAACCACCGCCCACATCCACCCCACAGGTAACCCCGACAATCAACCCTACAATGGCGGCACAGTTCATCGAGGCACCGGCCGAAACGCGATTGCCCACCTTTACAGCTCCTGCTCCGCTGGTAATCCCGACCTTTGAACCCGCGCCAACATCCACTGTCAACCTGGGCATCCCAGTCGGGATGGTGATCAGCATTCTGGGGATTATTGGTTTGTTGGGAGCGTTTTTCTCCCTGCTGCGCGGCCGGTAAA
>QKGK01000364.1 GCA_003250455.1 Chloroflexota bacterium
TCTAATAATTAGCCTCTTGACAAATATAGTTAGAACTCTTATAATTAGAAATATAACATATTATTGGTGTAGATGCAAGAAAGGAGTCGAAAGAAATGGATACGAATATTGCTACTCTAAAACCAAAAGTTTTGGCCTCAGGTGATGGGCTGAAATTACAATCCGGACCGGGGCGGGATCTTATTTTCAAAGTCACTGGTGAGGATACCGGTGGAGCCTTTGATTATTTTGTCGTCCAGGTGACGCCGAGAGGCGGCCCGCCGCTGCATGTCCACTATAAGCAGGAAGAGACCCTGCATGTTTTGAAAGGCCGCTACAAGGTCCAGATTGGCGATGAAATTTACACCCTTGAAGAGGGCGGTTTTGCCTACATGCCTTCGAACATCCCGCATGCCTTCCTGAACCTGACGGACGAACCGGGTGAAGTGATCGTGGTCTACACCCCTGGCGGTGGACACCAATTCTACGAAGAGTTTGGGCCGATCGCACGCATGGGGCCGCCTGATCCGAAAGTAGTTGGGCCGATATTCGAGAAATACGATATGAAGCTCCTCGGTCCTCCCCTGACGCAGGATTAGTCATGAATGGTTGTTCCAGAGCAGAAGCGTTGGAACATCCAAAAGGCATCTGGCGCCCACAAAAGTGCCAGATGCCTTTCAATTTACCCTTTAAAACCAGTGGTTCCCAAAATTGGTTGGGAAATTTAATAGAAAATTAATAATTAATAGTACATATTTGGTAAGAATTGTGATATAATAATCATCAGATAGATAACTCCGTAGTGCACATCTCCTCCTTGTGCCAAGCTGCTCGCCGAACCTCCTCGCGGCGAGCAGCTTACTTTTAACCGCATTTCCACCGGGGGAAACCCATGCCGGTTCAAACCTCAAATTGTTTGTTCTCAAAGATTTGTAGATTTAAAGAACATCAGCAGAGTAGTGGTATACTATGTCTAGAGGTAGTGAAAAATTCCTCAAAAAGGATTTTTTACTATTCTGGTTTTCTTGTTGCCTTTGAAGTCCTTCTCATAACATTTTCTTACAAGGATGCAGGCGGAAATTTGCTTCCACCTGCATCAGATCAACGCTGACAAGCGAATCGATCGTTCTGCACGATACACCATTTTGTTCAATTGCAGGTAGTTTTACCTGCATACACAACACCTGAAAAGAGGCCCCTGTGAAAAAGACCCTGGTTGCAGCTGCCATTGGAGAGTGTGTTCACGTTGCCGGTGTTTCCAATTTCCTGCGCCTGGCCGAACAGGTCGGCTGGGAGACGGTCTTCCTGGGGCCTGCGGTGCCGGTAGAGAAGGTCATCGAAACGGCCCGGGAAACCGGCGCGCAGATGGTGGGGGTCTCTTACCGTCTGACCCCGGAGAACGGGGAACGTCTGCTGGCACAGTTTGCCGAAGAAGCGGATGATCTGAAAAATACCGGGGTGAAATTCGCCTTTGGCGGTACACCGCCGGTGGTGGAACGGGTTTCCCGGATCGGATTTTTTGAAGCCTTGTTCGACGGCACCCAGAACACCGAAGAAGTATTAGCCTACCTCAAAGGCTACCCGCCGGTGAGCAGCACCCCTGAGGATTTTCCCAATACCACTGTAGAAAGAATTTTATGGAAACGACCCTTCCCGCTTCTGCGGCACCATTTTGGGCTGCCCGACCTGCAGGCTACAGAGGAGGATATTGCCAAGATTGCCACATCGGGCGTGCTGGACGTGATCTCGTTGGGGATCGACCAAGATGCCCAGGAGAACTTTTTCCACCCGGAACGTCAGGATAAGCGCCGTAAGGGGGCAGGCGGAGTACCCGTACGTACCCCGGACGATTACCGGCGGCTGTTCCAGGCTTCCCGCACGGGCAATTACCCGCTGATGCGCACCTATTCCGGCACAGACGATTTTATCCGCCTTGCCGAAATGTACGTGGAGACCATCCATATTGCCTGGGCGGCGGTTCCGCTGTTCTGGTTCAACCGGATGGATGGACGCGGCCCGTGGGACCTGGAAGGCTCTATCCGGCAGCACCAGGAACTGTATGCCTGGTACGGAGCGCGGGACATCCCCGTGGAAGCCAACGAAGCTCACCATTGGGGGATGCGTGATGCTGCCGACGCGGTATTTGTGCTTTCCGCGTATCTGGCAGCCTACAATGCCCGTCATTTTGGGGTTAAAGATCATATTGTCCAGATGATGTTCAACAGCCCGCCGGGCACATCGGCGGCGATGGATATTGCTAAGATGCTGGCCGTCAAAGAGATGGTCACCCCACTGGCCGGGGCGGATTTCCGCTTGTGGTGGCAAGCCCGCACCGGCTTACTCAGCTACCCGGTAGACCAGGACCAGGCGCGGGCGCACCTGGCTACCAGCGTATTCCTCCAGGCCACCTTGCAGCCGGACATTGTCCATGTTGTCGGGTATCCCGAGGCCGACCACGCGGTCAATGGGGATGAGGTCATCGAGTCCTGCCGGCTGGCTCGCAAGGCGATCCTCAATGCGATGGAAAGCCAGGTAGACCTTTCGCAGCTCCCCAATGTGCAGCAGCGGGTGGCGCAGCTGAAATCGGAAACGGCAGAACTTCTGGCAGCCATCCAACGATTGGGGCAGGGGAGAACAGATGACCCGCTGGCAGACGCATCTGTCCTGGCGGAGGCGGTAACGACCGGTATCCTGGACGCGCCGCAGCTGGTCAACAACCCCTTTGCCAGGGGAGAAGTGGAAACGATCATCGACAGCAGAGGAGCTTGTATCGTAAAAAACTAAAGAAGAGAAGGAACTCGCAGGGGTGCCCTTGGACAACTAGCATTCAAAGGAGATTGGCATGACGATTAAAAATATTACCGTAATTGGGGCCGGGCATGGAGGTAAAGCAATGGCAGCACACCTGGGATTGATGGGTGCAAAAGTGACCTTGTATAACCGGACATCCAGCAAGGTCGATGCGATCCGCCTGCGAGGTGGTATTTCGCTTACCAGTGAGCAGGGCAGCCCGCAGGGGTTTGGGGAACTGCATCTGGTTACGGACGATATGTGCAAAGCCCTGGAGGTCAGCCGACTGATCATGGTGGTCGTGCCCGCCTTTGGACATGCAGAGATCGCCCGGAAGATGGCTCCCTGGCTGCGGGACGATCATATCGTGGTGCTCAACCCAGGGCGCACCTTTGGCGCAATTGCCTTCTCTCTGGAGCTGCGCAAGCATGGCTGCCGGACAAAGCCGGTGCTGGCCGAAGCGCAAACCTTTATCTTCGCATCCCGCTCAACCGGGCCGGCGCAGGCTTTCATCCACCGGATCAAAGATGCGGTACCTTTGGCGGCTTATCCTGCTCAATACACCGAGGAGGTATTGGAGGCGTTAGCGCCCTATTACCCGCAGTTCATTGATGGACAGACTGTGCTGCATACCGGTTTGAACAATATCGGTGCGGTTTTCCATCCAACCATCACTTTATCCAATGCGGGCTGGATTGAATCCACCGGTGGGAATTTTGATTTTTATACAGAAGGTGTTACCCCAACGGTGTCCAGGATCATGGAAGCCATCGACCGTGAGCGCATGCGGGTGGGAGATGCGCTTGGTATTCAGCTGGTTTCAGCCTGCGATTGGCTGGACCTGGCGTATGCATCCAAAGGCGCAGACCTGCACCAGGCGATCCATAACCAGCCTGGTTACCGCGGCATCCATGCGCCTGGTACCCTGAATCATCGCTATATTAAGGAAGATATTCCCATGAGCCTGGTGCCGATAGCCTCTATGGGGAGGAAGCTGGGCATCCGGGTGCGGGGAATGGAAAGCATTATCCGTTTAGCGTGTATTATCCACGAGGTGGATTACTGGCAGGTTGGCCGCACAATGCAAAGCCTTAGGCTGAAGGAACTCACCCCTGAAGAGATCCTGGTGCTGGCAGGAGGCCACCGAATGCCGCTGCTGCCTGCCTCAGAAGTTCCCCAGTATCCCATTGCGATATAAAACGGTTAGCAAATACCAGAAAAGGCGCAGCAACCCTGCGCCTTTTCTGATTAAGTTGCTTTTTCCCCCGAAAGGCGTTACTTCCCCCTCAGAAGTTCGTACGCCAGGGTGGCCGCGGCCAGCACCTGGCCCACTACCGCCAGCAGGTTTTCCGGATTAAAGCTGTCCCAGGCGAGCTCGTGTTCCATCAGCAGGGCTGCCGTCCCCAGGACAGCCGCCACGACCAACGTCAGCCACATGGCGGCTTTGTCCTCCAGCCCCCAGACCTGTTTCAGCCAGTTGATCAGCGGCACACCCAGGGCGCCGGTCAGCCAATAGATTGCTTGTTCCATCGTTTCTCCTTTTTGTAGTTTGGTTTATCTTGCCAGCAGGTTGAACAGGTACATCCCCAGCCCACCCAGAAAAGCCACCGCAACTGCCGAGAATGCCCAGGTGAGCGCGTTCCTGAATTGGGTCAGTTGTGCCAGGCGGTAGAGCATTCCTTCTGTATGGCGGCCTTCCTTCCCGTTGAGGATCACCAGCAGTTCGTTCACTTTTTGCAGCACTTCGCTGACCTCGCGCTTGCGGGTGTCGCGCTCCTCACGCAGGGCCAGCAGGATCATCGTGTTCGAGACCCGCTCCGGCACTTTGGGTTCTTCGCGTTCCAGGAAGCGGGCAATCCAATCGATCGTATCCCCGTTCATATTCACCTCCTTCCTCCTATCCCCCCGGTTGGGCGGTGAAGACGGTTCGTTTTTTGCGCGCCCGCAGCCCTTTGCTGCGCGGCCGGGCGGTCAGCCCTTTTTTTCGCTTTCCGGCGCGTAAGGTCGGCACAGGCTTTACTCCTCCCCGGGAGCAACCACCCGGATGAGGAACTTGCGCTTCTCCGTGTTCCCGTCCACGGCGGCCTGCACCACTACCACGTACACCGAGCCACCGTCATCCGCCTGGGCGGTGATGGTTTTGAGCGTCACCACCGACCCGCTGGCGCTGTCCGAGCCGGACTGCACCGTGCCGGAAACGTCCGCCCCGTTTTTGTACACTTTCGAGGCGGGGGACGCAATCACCGATGCCCCGATGAAGTCCACCGAGAAGGTGATCGCCTCTCCCTCGATCATCGTCTGGTCTTTTTCTACCACCCATATTTCTGACATTTTTTCTCCTTAGCTTGATCAAATCTCCCGCAGGCTGACCCGCACCTGCCCGCCCCAAAAGCCGGTCACCTCGTTGGTGAACTTGCGCAGCAGGG
>QKGK01000562.1 GCA_003250455.1 Chloroflexota bacterium
AAATGCTATTCCAGCACCGCCGGCGGAAGGCCGGTCAGCGCCTTCCCCAGTTCCCCAAGGAAGATATCCAGGCGATGATTGACTATGCGCAAGAAATTTCCGGCTACATATATGAGGAAGACCTAGATCGGATGATCGCCTTTCGCGACGCTGCCCTGATCATCACGCTGGCAGACACCGGTATGCGCGTCCATGAAGCCTGCAACCTGCGCCGTGGCGATATTGACTGGAATGAGTACAAAGCGATCATTATCGGCAAAGGAGACAAGCAGGCAGTTGTCCGCTTTTCCAGCCGCTCGATCCAGGCGATCAAAAAATATCTGGAGCTGCGGGCAGAGTTGGATGGCGCTTCGGGGCGACCGTTGGGCTCGCTCCCCATTTTCGCCCGGCATGACCGCAAAGCCGGGAAACGGGTGCTCCCCATTTCCACCACCACTGCCCGCAACATCATCAAACAGCGGGTCAAAGAGAATCTGGGAGAAGAAGCAGCCCGAACCATCACCCCGCATTCTTTCCGGCATTATTTCGTCACCAATGTGCTGATCGGATCAGGCGGCAATCTGAAACTAGCCCAGGAACTTGCCCGTCACAAGAACATCCAGGTGACCCAACGCTATGCCCACCTTTCCGATGATGAACTGGACCAGGGATATTACGAGGTCTTTGAGGAGTAATCTATTCGTCCTTAAAATCATCAAATAAACTATGTTAAAGCCCGGATTTGCCATGGGCTGGCGTAATTATCAGGTATAATAATCCGAATTTAATTTTAACCCTAAGAAGAAAATGTCTGACCTTATTATCACCATATTTGTTCTGCTCATTCTGATCGGTATCAACGCCCTGTACGTTTTAGCAGAATTTTCCACGGTAAGCTCGCGCAAAGCCCGGTTGTCCCAACTGGCCGAAGAAGGCAATCCACTTGCCTCTCACGTGCTTAAAATTGTCGATCACCCCCACAAACTGGATGCCTATGTTGCCACCTCGCAGGTTGGCATCACCATCTCCAGTCTGGTTTTGGGTTATTACGGGCAAGCCAGATTATCTTCTTATCTCGTACCCCTGTTTCAAAATTTAGGAGATTTCACCGAGGCAGCCGCCCTATCTGTGAGTGCGACTGTTGTGCTTATTTCACTTACCCTGGTGCAGGTCTTGTTTGGTGAGCTGATCCCAAAGAACCTCGGTATTCAGGAACCGGAAAGATTTGCCCTGTTTACCTATCAGCCGCTGAAATGGTCAGGTTGGATCCTCAAACCAATCATTAACTTACTAAACGGCAGCGGCATCCTGTTAATGCGATTGCTGCGAATAGAGCCCTCCGTCGAGCATGGACACATCCACTCCCCAGAAGAGATTTCTATCCTGATCGAAGAGAGCGGCAAAGGCGGAACTATTTCGCATGAGGAATATCGCCTGCTCACCAATACGCTGCGGATGCGCGAGGCGATGGTCAAGCAGGTCATGATTCCCAGGGCACTGATGCAGGCTGCCTCCAACCACCTGACAATCACTGAAATTCACACACTGGTCAGCAAATCCCCTTATTCCCGCTTCCCCATTTACCAGGACACGATCGACAACATCATTGGGATCGTCCATCTCAGGGACCTCTTCTGCTGGAAAAACAACAACGGAGAAGGTCAATATGAAGGGCTCGATCAGATCCTGAGACCTGTGCTGTATGTGCCCGAGACAATGCAGGTGAAAGAGGTCTTTCAGCTGCTGCAAATGAAACAGTTCCAGGTAGCCATTGTACTGGACGAGTATGGCGGTACCTCCGGGATGGTGACCCTCGAAGACCTGATCGAAGAGATTTTCGGCGACTTACGGGATGAATTTGACCTCGACCGCCCCGCTATCCAGATCATATCCGATTCTGAACTGGTGATCCAGGGCAGCGCTCAGATCACTGAAATCAACAACCTGCTCAAACTGCACCTCCCCACCGAGGATGTGGATACACTCAGCGGTCTGCTGACAGTCACATTGGGTCGCATCCCTACTCTGGAAGATAAAATCGAGATCAACGGGTATTTATTCAGCATCCAAAAAATGCGTGGGCGGGCAGTCGCTTCGGTCATCATGCGCGCTAATAAAAAAATTGTTGAAAATTACAGGGGGCAGCTGTGATGACCGAATACCTTATACCGATCCTGATCATTATTTTCCTTATTTTGCTGAACGGGATGTTTGTAGCGGCTGAGTTTTCCATTGTTACCGCCCCACGCCCCCAGCTTCGAAAAAAAATGGAAGAGGGTTCTCAAAAGGCCGCACAAATCCTCAAAATCCTGTCTTCTCCAGAAAAACAGAACGAGTACATCACCACCGCCCAAATGGGCATCACTATTGCCAGTCTGGGTTTAGGTATGTATGGCGAACATGTCATCGCAGACTGGATCGTTACGCCGCTCCACGGGCTTGGGCATCTGGCTGAACCCCTCGCCCATACGATTGCCTCGATCCTGTCTGTAAGTTTACTTACCTATTTCCACGTTGTTCTGGGTGAAATGATCCCCAAATCCTTTGCGCTGCAAACTGCCAGTTCTACGGTGATGGCCCTATACACCCCATTGAGCATTTCAGAAAAAATATTCATGCCCATCGTTTGGGTGCTCAACCATGCCAGCTTTTTTGTGATCCATTTGCTGGGTTTACATCCCGAGGACGACCGGAGTCACATTTATACACCTGAAGACCTGGAATTCATTGTTGGCGAAAGCCAGGAATTTGGTCTGATCGAAAAATCAGACAAGGTTTTCATAGAAAATATCCTCGACCTTGAAGAGCGCACCGCCGGTCACATCATGACCCCCCGTAACCGTATCAAGGCCATCGCTGTGGATATGCCAGTCAGCGAGATCATCGCCACTATTTGCGAAACGAACAAAACACGCTACCCAATTTTTGAAGAAAGACTGGACCACATCCTTGGCGTTCTCCACCTGAAAGACCTTGCACGCTGGCAGGTAAACAACCCTGGTTTAGAGCCCAATATCCGGGATTTATTACGTCCGGCGATCTTCATCCCGGAAACGCTTACCCTTGACGAACTTCTCTTCAAGTTTAAGGATGAAGGCCTACAAATTGCCATAGCGCTGGATGAGTTTGGCGGTACCTCCGGGATCATCACCCTGGAAGACCTGGTGGAAGAAGTAGTTGGCGAAATCCTGGACGAATTTGACCAGGAAACCGTTCCTTTCAAAAAGATCGGGGAAAACACTATCCGCGTCCGGGGAGACATTCTGCTGGACGAATTGGAACAGCACTTCAATATTAAATTTGAAGATGGTGTAGATGCCAATTCGATCGGTGGATATATCATGTCCCACCTGGGCTATATCCCTGCAGTAAATGATACTTTGATGGTCTCCGGCATCCGGGTGACCGTTGAAGATATCGAAGGCTTTGCAGTAAAAAGCGTGCTGATCGAATTTCCCCCGGAATCTCCTGAAGAATCCATTTAATCGCTGGCTTTGGCTAAAGAGGAATTAACGTTCATCCTTTTTCATCAAGTCCCAGGCGCCAACCCAGGGCTTGCCCATTCGATGACGATCCGAAACCTGTACACTGGATAGCTGCTGCCCCACGGTTGCTGACAGCATCGCGACGGCTGGCCAATCCTCTTCTTTTGTTGCTTCCAGCATTTCTTCCCCGATCCGTTTGGTCCATTCCCACTCCAGTCTGAATTTATCTGCCTTTACCCAATACCCTCTTTTTTCCCATGGAATGGTGGATTCCTCCACCGTACTATGGACAGCCAACAGCGCATTGGAAATAAAAGCAGCCAGATCTCTCGTATCCGAATTTACGCTGGTCTGTTTCATCAGCTCGCGGATAGAAAGAACGATCGCCTTCAGTAGTTGTGTCCTTCTCTTACCGACGCTATCAGTTTGAATGATCCTGGACAAAATGGTCTCCTGCAAAATCAGTGGTAACGGGTGGTATTTTACCTCATTTGTTGACGCTTAATGTAGTCTAGCGTATAATCCTTTCGCCGGGGAAGTGCTGGAATTGGCAGACAGGCGTGACTTAGGATCACGTGCCGCAAGGCGTGAGGGTTCGACCCCCTCCTTCCCCATCAGTAAAAAATTCACCAGGCTGTGGTGAATTTTTTATGCGCCGTCCAGAATTTAAAACAAAAAAACTTTTATACACTTCTGATATTCCCTCAACTTGTGCGTGATATAATCTCACAAATCGGAGAGTATCCGATAATAAGGAAAGAAAGGCCTTACCTTGAAAATTGATACTGAAATCCTAGAAACCCATGAAGCCAAACTGACTGTCACCGTGGAGACAGACCAATTTGAGGGGGCAAAAAGAAGAGCCGCCAAACAATTGGCAAAAAAATACAAGATCCCCGGTTTTCGTCCCGGTAAGGCACCCTATGCGGTGATTGTCAAACATCTTGGCGAAGGTTCCATCACAGAGCAGGCAATCAGCAATCTGATCGATGAAATGTACCCGAAAGCAATTGAAGAAGCGGAACTTTCACCTTACGGACCTGGTTCCCTGGAAGAGATGCCCACCCTTGAACCGCCAACCTTCGAATTCAAAATACCGCTCGCTCCAGAGATCGAACTCTCGGACTATAAAGAGATCCGTGTGGATTTCACATCCAAAGATGTAACGGAAGAAAATATCAGCGAAGTCATCGATAATCTCAGAGACAGCCAGGCTACCATCGCCGATGTGGAAAGACCCGTAGAAGAAGGCGACATGGTTTACATTGTCCTTTCCGGTACGCGCAAAGGTGAAAAAGACCCCGAGAAAAAGGTGCTCCTCGAAGAACGCCGCTACCCGGTCATTGTGGAAAAAGAAGATGCCGACCAGGCTTCTGAATATCCTTTCCCCGGCTTTTCCAGGAAGTTGATTGGCCTTTCCATTGGCGATAAAAAGACCTTCCAATTCACCTTCAAGGATGATTATGACTTTGAAGACCTGCGCGGTGTGACCGGCATGTACAAAGTCAGCGTAGAGGAAGTCAAAGGCCGCAGCCTGCCGGAAGTGACTGACGATTTTGCCAAATCAGTAGGCAACTACGAAACTCTGGAAGACCTGAAAACCGATATCCAACAAACCCTTACCGAACAATTCGAATCGGATCAGCGTGCATCCTACGAATCCGAGATCATGGACAAGCTGGTTGCGGATGCCAATATCAAGTACCCGCC
>QKGK01000227.1 GCA_003250455.1 Chloroflexota bacterium
ATGAAATCCTCAGCACGATCATGATGAATGCGATTGCTGTCCAGCTGATGAACTTCATGTTGAGCGGCCCGATGATCGACCCGGTGCAGGCCTCAAAAGCGTCTCAGATCCCGCAGACGGCGCGCTTGTCCAAAGCATTTGACCTGCCGCGGTTGATCCCGACCCGCCTGCACCTCGGCGCCTTGATCGCGGTGATCCTGGCGGTTTTGGTGTATATTCTGCTGTGGCGCACCACCCTGGGTTACCGAATCCGGGCGGTGGGACAAAACCCGAACGCCTCCCGCTATGCCGGGATCGACGTCAAAAAGCAGGTCATGCTGGCGCTGATCCTCAGCGGCGCATTTGCCGGGCTGGCTGGCGCCATCCAGGTTTATGGGATCAACCACCGGATGATCACCGATGGTTCGTCCACCGGGTTTACCGGCAGCGCCGGGTTCAACGGGATTGTAGCGGCGCTGTTTGGGCAGCTCCATCCCCTGGGCACCATCCCGGCAGCTTTCCTGTTCGGAGCGCTGCTGGTGGGGGCTAACAAGCTCCAGCGGGTGATGCAGGTTCCGTCAGCATTGATCACTACCCTCAACGGTCTGGTGGTTGTATTTGTGGTCAGCAGCGAGATTTGGCGGCGAAAACGAGAACAGAAGCGCTTACTTCGAATTAAAGTTGAAGCGGAAGAACCTCCACCAGACACAGAAATGGTTATGGTAGAGGAGGAATCGCCATGATCGGGGATATTTTTACAAAAGCGGTTTTGGTAGGGATCTTATCCTCCGGTATTCGTCTGGCAACGCCCTATCTGTATGCTGCCATCGGCGAGACCTTCAGCCAGCGCAGCGGGGTGCTGAACCTGGGCGTGGAAGGGCAGATGCTGCTGGGCGCGTTTGCGGCGTTTTTCGTCACCTATACCACCGAAAGCATGTGGCTGGGTCTGCTGGCGGCAGCCATTGTAGGCCTGCTGATGGGGCTGGCGATGGCCTTTGTGACCATCAACCTGCAAGCCGAACAAGGCATCAGTGGGATTGGTTTTTACCTCTTTGGTTTGGGACTGAGCGACCTGCTGTTCCAGAAACTGCTGGGGACGGTGGAGACGGTCAGCGGGTTCCGCCCAATCCATATCCCCTGGCTGAGCGATATACCTATCCTGGGAGAAATTTTCTTCAATCAAAGTGCTTTGGTTTACGGCGCATACCTGCTGGTGTTCATCGCCTGGTTCGTATTGAACAAAACCACCCTGGGCCTGAAGATCAAGGCCGTGGGAGAATCCCCCCAGGCGGCGGATTCGCTGGGCGTGAGTGTGAGCAAGGTGCGCTACTTCACCGTGATGCTGGGCGGGACATTGTCCGGGATTGCCGGGGCTTCTTTGTCGATTGCACTGCTGAACGTCTTCCAGCAGAACATGACCAGCGGGTTGGGATTTATCGCCGTGGCGCTGGTATATTTTGGTGGATGGCGGCCTGTGGCTGTGATGGGTGGGGCGTTATTGTTCTCGATGGTGAACTCGCTGCAGCTTTGGGTGCAGGTGCTCAACATCCCGATCCCATCCGACTTTGCCGTGATGATGCCCTATGTATTAACGATCATTGTATTGGTTATAACTGTTCAACGTGTGCGCCCGCCATCGGCTTTATCCAAGCCCTTTGAGCGCGGGCATTAAACGATAAGGAGGTAAATAAAAGGAAACCGGAAATAAAAATGTGCGTACATTTCAAAACAATCTAACATACCTTATGGAGAAGAAAAGATGAAAAAAATGCAAAAACTCTTGGTCTTGTTGCTGCTGTTTGGCGTATTGCTGGCCGCATGCGGTGGTGGTGGTGAGGATACGACTACTGACGAATCCGCCGGACCGTTCCGCGTGGCAATCGTTATGCCCAGTGCAATTACAGACCTGGCTTTCAGCCAAAGCGCATACGATGGCCTCAAATTGATCCAGGATGATCGCGGGGCAGAGAATTTCGAGATTGTTTACTCCGAGAACATGTTCGTGGTTGACGATGCAGCCGCGGCAATCCGCGACTATGCCAGCCAGGGCTACGACCTGGTGATCGCGCATGGCTCTCAGTACGGCAGCTCGCTGCAGGAAATCGCACCGGACTTCCCCGATACTGCCTTTGCCTGGGGCACCACGGTCGATACATTTGGGCTCGACAACATCTTTGCTTATGAAGCCCGTGCCGAAGAAGGCGGTTATGTGATGGGCGTCATGGCAGCCATGCTTTCCCAAAGCGGTGTGATCGGTGTGGTCGGCCCGATTGAAACCGGTGACGCCAAACTGTATGTAGACGGGTTTACCGCCGGCGTTTTGGCGACTGCCCCGGATGACCAGGTGAACGCCAACTGGATTGGCTCTTTCTCGGATACTGCATTGGCCTCTGAGGCCGCCCAGACCCATATCGGCGCTGGCGCAGACGTGCTCACCGGTACCGCCCAGATGGTGGTCGGCGCTATCGGCGCGGCAGAAGAGAACGGTGTGCTCTGGTTCGGCACACAGTCCAGTCAGACCTCCCTGGCTCCCGGCATTGTGGTTGCCAACCAGGTCTATCACTGGGAAGTTGTCTTCACCGAGATGATCGACCTGATCGAGAGCGGCACCTACGGCGGACAGTCCTTCGAGATCACCCTGGCGAACGGCGGCCTGGTAATTGATTACAACCCAGCCTTTACATTACCGGCAGACGTCACGACCGCAGCCGGGGATGCGATTGATGGAATCGTTGGTGGTTCTATCAACGCTTTACCGTAAAACTGAATATGTGGAGGGCAGCTTAGGCTGCCCTCCTTTGCACTTATTCCATTCCCAACTCTGATTATTTCCCAGCAAGGATGCAGCAGTTATGGCGACAAACGAATTCCTGCCCACCGGACAAAGAAAAATCTCCACGCTCGAAATGGTGGAGATCACCAAACGCTTTCCCGGCGTAATTGCCAACAGCAAAGTTAATTTTGACGTGCATGCCGGAGAGGTGCACGCCCTGCTGGGTGAAAACGGGGCGGGAAAAAGCACCCTGATGAAAATCCTTTACGGGCTGTACCAGCCTGAGGAAGGCCATATCCGGCTGGATGGCGAGCAAGTGGTGATCACTTCGCCAGTGGATTCCATCCGCCTGGGAATTGGGATGATCCACC
The DNA here is from genome assembly GCA_003250455.1 of Chloroflexota bacterium. Classification (GTDB taxonomy): domain Bacteria; phylum Chloroflexota; class Anaerolineae; order Anaerolineales; family UBA11579; genus UBA11579. The sequence goes on from QKGK01000227.1 coordinate 3,124, forward strand.
AGCATTTTATGCTGGTCGAGTCGCTGACGGTTGCCGAGAACGTGGCCTTGGGGCTGGCATCCACCAGGGGGCCGCTCACCGATTTGGATAAAGTCTCGGCGCGCATCCTGGAGCTGGCCGAGATTTACGGCCTGCAGGTAGACCCGGACGCCTATGTTTGGCAGCTTGCCGTCGGCCAGCAGCAGCGGGTGGAGATCATCAAAGCCCTATACCGGGGTGCAGCCCTGCTGATCCTGGACGAGCCGACCGCGGTGCTGACTCCGCAGGAAGTGGATGAGTTTTTTATCACCATGCGCCAGATGGTAGACGATGGGCACGCACTGATCTTTATCTCACATAAGCTGCACGAGGTGCTGGATATTTCTCACCGGGTCTCGGTGCTGCGCGATGGGCATATGATCGGCTCGATCCCGACCAAAGGGGCTACCAAAGCGCAGCTTGCCAGAATGATGGTGGGGCGTGAGGTCAGCCTGACGCGCGACCGCCAGCCCTCCAAAATGGAAGGCGTGCGCTTAGAGCTGAAAGATGTGTGTGCCCAGAGCGATCGGGGGACGCCAGCCCTGAACAAAGTGAACCTGGAAGTGCATGCCGGAGAAATTCTGGGCGTGGCCGGCGTTTCTGGCAACGGACAAAAAGAACTGGCGGAAGTGATCACCGGATTGCGCCCGGTTACAGGTGGTGAAATTCTGTTGGAAGGGGATGACGTCACCGGCAATTCCCCCAAGGAATTAATGAGCCGGAGCTTGTCTTACATCCCCGAAGAGCGGATGCGCGACGGGATGATCAAGGAATTTTCGGTAGCGGAAAACCTGATCCTGCGGGAACACAACCAGCAGCCTTATGCCAAAAAAGGCTTTCTGGATCTGAAAGCCATTTCCAGTCACTCGAAGAATTTGATCACCAGTTTTAATGTCAAAACGCCCTCCCAGGATACGATGGTGAAGAACCTGTCAGGCGGCAATATCCAGAAACTGGTGCTGGCGCGCGAACTGTGGCGCAAGCCGCGCACGTTAATCGCCGCACAGCCCACCCGCGGGCTGGACATCGGCGCAACCGAATATGTCCATCTGCGCTTGCTAGAACAGCGCCAGGAAGGCACAGCAACCCTGCTGATCTCTGAAGATCTCGACGAAATCCTGGCTTTGTCCGATCGTATCGCCGTGATCTTTGAAGGGGAACTCATGGGTGTGGTAGACCGCGCCGACGCCACCCCGGAGAAATTAGGCTTACTGATGGCCGGCGTGCAGGAATAAACAGTGTCATGATTATTCGAGATTATACAGAGCAAGACGCACAGCAAGCCGGTTGTTTAATTTCGGAAACATATGCTGAATTCAATCTAAACTTTGCAGCACCGGAACTAAAGCGCCAGATGTTAGGCCCATTTCAGTTTGCAGGTTCCTCAGAAGCAGCACATCAAATTGCCATTGTAAATATTTTAACCTCCCCCATTTTTTATGTTGCAGAGGTTAATCAGGAGATTGTCGGCATCCTGAGAGGAAGAAAGGAACGTCTGGCAAGTTTGTTTGTTCGCAAAGAATTTCATCACCAGGGGATTGGACGTCAATTGGTGACTAAATTCGAAGCAGAGATGATTGCCAATAAGGTAAAAGTAATTCGCGTGGCAGCGACTGTTTATGCAGTCCCATTCTATGAGAAACTTGGTTATAAAAAATCCACAGGGCTGCGGAGAAGTTGGAGTTTTGATGGGTACGGCTTCCCGGTCCAGCCAATGCGGAAAGTGTTATAGGTTGACTCGGTTCCGAAAGCTTAACCAGTTACAAATATTGCTGTGTTCCATTTATTTGAAATAAAACCAACAAAGTTCCATTCACCCGGCCAATTTATACATTTTGGCCTTGGTTGGAAAACTTCTCCGATGAGGAAAACCGCCTCAGCAATTGCATAACCCCAATATCGCGTTTATCGAATAATCTCAGTGTCAAGCCAGTAGCGAATCCCCTATTAAACCCCAACCAGAAAATCCAGTTGATGAGCGATATACA
>QKGK01000435.1 GCA_003250455.1 Chloroflexota bacterium
ATCCCTGGCGTTGAGGTCGAAGTCCGCCACGTGAAAGAACACCGCTTCACCATTATCATGCGCGGCGAGGGGCTTTCCCCCGAGATTGACGACACCGACCCGCAGATAACCGGCGTTCCACCGCTTCCCATCGAGGCAACTGACCCTAAAGCAGAAAAAACTGCCGCTTTATTCCGCCAGTGGGCGGACCAAGCCAAAGCGATCCTGGCTGACGAACCCAAGGCAAATTACTTTACCATGCGCGGGTTTGCCACCAACCCCGGCCTGAAGCCCTTCCCGGAAGTCTTCGGTGTGCGTTCGGCATGTGTTGCTGTATACCCGATGTACAAAGGCGTTTCCACCTTGGTCGGCATGGACGTGATCGAATTCGAAGGTGAGTACCCCAAAGACGAATTTGCCGCAGCAGCGAAAATCTGGGACGACTATGACTTCTTCTTCATCCACATTAAAAAGACCGACAGCATGGGTGAGGATGGTAACTTCGACGGGAAGGTTCATGTCATCGAAAGCGTTGACGAGGCTCTTCCCGACCTGCTGGCCCTCAACCCGGACGTGCTGATGATCACCGGCGACCACTCCACACCTTCCCTGATGCGCTCCCATTCCTGGCACCCGGTGCCATTCCTGATGTGGGCGCCCGCCCTGGGCATGCCGGATAATCAGACCCAATTCGGTGAACGTGCCTGCGAACAAGGCGGCCTGGGAACCTTCCACGCTACCCAAACAATGCCGCTGGGCCTGGCTCACGCCGGAAAGCTGATGAAATTCGGAGCCTGACCTGTGACCGACCAAGAGATCGAACAATTCCTTTTGTACCACCTCAACAGCGTCCGGCAGAACGACCTGGAAGCCTACCACCGATCCACCGCCGAAGACCTCACCCTTTACGAGTGGTGGGTCACCCCGCATCGCATCGATGGCATTCCCTTTCACGACTTCATGATGGCCGAAAACGCAAAAAAAGGAACGGTGTTCGGTTCAGAATCCAAACCGGGGGAGGTGCAAGCCTCCTCCCGGTTCGACCTTGCCAACCTCAAGATCCAGCGTTACGGCGACACAGCCATCGCCAGCTATACCCTGCTGACCACCACCAGCGCTCCCTCAGGGGTCACCGTTGCCTCTCACAATGAAAGCCGGGTAATAGTTAAGATCGATGGGATATGGAAAGTCGTGCACGTGCATAAATCTCCCGCCTGGCAAGGCCCTCATATGCCCCAAATTGGGGATTGAACAACCGTCACTTTCTTGTTACGGTATTGATACGGCCAAAATGGAGTATTATGGCACACTTATATCGTGTTGTATTTGGCTTAATATCCTAATTAGCGAGTGTTCAAACCACACATGAATGAAAACACCAAACCAACCGCCTATCTGATCGTCAACAGCGAAGTTTTTCAGCTCGATCAGGAATTGACCAACCTGGGACGCAAGCTGGATAACCATGTAGTGCTCAACGATCCACGCGTCTCGCGCAACCATGCCCAAATCCGGCTGATCGAGAACCAGTTCGTCCTGATAGATCTCAATTCCACCGGCGGAACGCTGGTCAACGGCAATAAGGTGACCAAAAGCGTGCTGTATTCGGGGGACAACATTTCCCTGGCCGGGATGGAGATCAAATTTGTGCGCGACGCTCCCCGGATGATCTCTAAAACCATGGACCGCACCGGCCCGCTGGAAAAGCAAAAATACGAAGAAGTTTCCACCCAGATCAACATAGATCGGCTTGAAATAGACACCCGAAAAGAAGAAAAAAAGGGATAACACGGAAGACCAACTTCCTGCATCCCTTTCTTTCGCCGGAAATCACTCCCCGGCAAAGCCACCAACTGTCGCCTCCAGTTGGTGGCTTTTTTTATTCTTTTTCTGTCAACGTGGTGGCGTGCTTGTCCCGCAGCAATCGCCACAGGATCAGCCCGCCAGCAAAGGTGAACACCCCCACCAGGACGAACGCATCCAGCCAGAAGCGTTCCGGGAACAGGCGGATGAGCGTATCCGAATACAGGAACAGCCAGGTGTCTCCCGTGAAGAAAATACGGTGAAAGCCGACAAACACGGCGTCAAACGAGATGGCGATCAGCAGGATCAGTGTACCCAATGCAATGATGGTAACCAGCCCGGCATTGGAAAGCATGCTTTTGAACGCCGGCATCCACTTTCCCAGCCAGGCCCAGGCCAAAATAGCCAAAAACACACCGATACTCCCATACCACACATTCAGGAACTTCTCGGTCAGCTTTTGCACGTCTACCATGTGAGAAAGCTCCCGCATATTGTACAGCGGCGTGCCATCATCAAAAGTCTGGTCCCCCAAAAAGGTGACATCTGCCCCATTCAGCAAGAACTCCATGGCCAGCGGTGCAAAGGTCTGGCGCTGTTCTTTGGTCATCCCATACGGGTCCTCAGGGAAATAGGGCATGTTATATTCCGTCTGCACGAACGCATTGGTCAGCAGCAGGCGTACACCGGTCATCAGCAGTAGAATCAGCACGGTGACCGAGAGCACCACCTGAACGACCTTGCGCAGTAAAGTTCCTTGTTCCATCATTGCAGCACCTCATATTCCCCTGTAAAGATAAATTTCAGCACCATCTGGTTGACTACCATCTCCACCGGCGCTTTGTCGTCCGTGAACACGATCGTCGGCTCCGGTAATGGCTGGGTATTGAGGATCACCCGTTCCATGGCATTCAGCAGTAGCGGATGGACCGAGGGATCCTCTCGCATGGCGGCATAATTACGCACAAAATCTTCAATCAAAGTTGGCTGCACTGTGGCATACACCATCGAATTGAGCGTATTGGGGATGTCCATCACATGCACGCTGGGGAACACCGTTTGCAGGGTGGTTACCAGCGCGTCGATCAGGCTGCGGTCATTGGGCGCACGCCCCACATTGATCACCAGCGCACCGTCTTCGGTCAGATGCTCACGCGTCAGCTCGAAGAACTCCTGCGTGGTCAGGTGCCAGGGAATATACGGCGGGCGGTAAGCGTCAATCCCGATCAGGGTATAAACCTCATCACTGGTATACAGCCCCCAACGCCCATCGGTAGCAATCGCGTTCAGATTGGGCATCGTCATCTCAAAATAGGTCCGCCCCACCTCGATGATCTCCGGGTCGATCTCATAGCCGTCAATCGGCACCGGGCCAAATACCTCCGTCGCCTGCCGGGCGGGCGTCCCGGCGGCCAGCCCAACGATTGCAATCCGCTTCACGTCTGCGACCGTTTCTCCGGCATAAAAAAAAGGCCCAACCAGGAACTGCTGCCACGGGCCGCCGTAATTAAGTTCATTGGGGTTATACATCGAGTGAATCCCCTGCCCGTCATTGAGGCGCAGCATGGTATAGTCTCCCTCCTGCACCACTTCAATGTAATTGTAAGCCGATTCGTTCTCGTAGATCTGACCGGGCGTATTTTTGAATGCGCCCTGCGCCCACAATACGCCGATCACGATCAGCACCACCGGCATCCACGCCCACACCAGGGCTTTCTTCCAGCCCGCGCTGCGCCCCAACCCGATCAGCGCTACCAGCAGCAGGTACACGCTTAGCGAGATAAAGGTATTGGTCGTTCCCAGCCATGGGATAAGCACCAGCACCGGCAGGAACGTCCCGATGAACGAGCCCAGCGTGGAGATAGCATAGATGCGCCCGGAGACCTTCCCGGCCTGTTCCGGGTCGGTGATCGCCAGCCGGATGGCAAACGGCGAGACCATCCCCAGCAAGGTGATCGGGATGATGAACAGGATCATCACCACCACAAAAGACCCCAGCAGGTCGCCCATCTGGAGCTGGTCAAACGCCGACGCACCGGCCCGCAGCAGCGGGCGGGACGCCAGCGGCACCATACCTGCAGTAAAAGAACCCCACAGCAGCACCTGGAAAAAGGTGCGGAAGTTCGGAGATTTATCTGCTAGCCAGCCGCCCAGGAAATATCCGGCCGTCAGGTAGATCAGGATCAGGCCAATGATGCTGGCCCAAACCAGGTTGCTGGTGCCAAACACATTCCCCAACAAACGGGAGGCGGTCATCTCCACAGCCAGGGTTACCATTCCGGAAGAAAACACAGAGAAATAAAGGGTTCGCTTCAAAATTGCCGCTCCTTCTCAACAAATGTGAAGCGATTATATCTTAACCAGGTGAAGTTCGTCGGGGAAAGCAAAACCTCGGCTATAATAAGGTTAGGCTACCCAATTAAAAAAGGATATGGCGATGGATCAACTCGAACGGGCCGGGATTGAGTTATTTTATTCAGAATTTCAGTCTGAGATTCTTGGATCCATTTTCATCGCGGTTACCGACCAGGGGGGGTATGGTCTCCAGTTTGACCAGGACGCAGCTGCTTTTATTACCCATCTTGCCCAGTTGCTCCCTCCCGAAGCGCCTCCCAGCATCCTGCACGCCCCTAATAAAACAAAACCATTCTGCGAAGCACTCCGCAGCTACTTTGACGACAAAACCTCCATTCCGCTCGACCTGCCCCTTGACCTTACCTACATGACCGACTTCCAGCAAGAGATCCTGCAAATCGTGCGGCAAATTCCATTTGGCGCGACCACCACATACGGGGAGATCGCCGAGACGATCGGGAATCCCAACGCCTCACGCGCTATCGGCCAGGTGCTGAGACGCAATCCCCTGCCAATCATCATCCCCTGTCACCGGGTACTGAACGCAGATGGCACACTGGGCGGCTACGGCGGCGTAATGGGCAGCGACCGCAAGATCGCGCTGTTAAAACATGAAGGCATTATTTTTGCCTAAGTAGCCTTGCTCAACTATAATAGGGGGAGTTAAAATTGGGTTGACCCTGCCCATTTTATCCAAATAATTCGGATTGCTGGTTAAAATAGAAATTACCCTTCACTAAGAAAACCATTTGATCGGAATCCATATTCAGTTCACTAATTTCTTATTCATAATCTGGAGAAAATGATGACAACTGCCGAGATTCAAACCTTTATCGAACTTAACCCCCTGCTCTCCCTGATCATTACACTGGTTCTGAGTATTTTGGTATACCTGTTTGGGCGGTTTGTGGTTGGACGGGCGATGATCTATATCGCC
>QKGK01000080.1 GCA_003250455.1 Chloroflexota bacterium
TCTTTGAGGGTTTAATCATAAAGAAGTATCGTGTGCGAAAAAGCGTAATTCTTAACAAATTACTTACAATTAATATTTGGTAATAATTTGTGGTAAATTTGCTCAAATAATAAGAAATAAGCACGAAAGTGATAAAATTATATCTCAAGTCTTTGTAAATTATGGATGAAGGTAAAGGAAATGGCATACACTCCATTTGAACTGGATAAATATAAAAAGGGTTGGAGCTATACGGTAGCCAATGTGGTATCCAATGTTTTGAACCCGCCCCTGGTTTCAGTCCTGGGTATTTTTCTGATGGCATCGGTATTGGGAACTGCTTCTGCGTGGCGGTGGGCAATCCTGTTTGTCGTCCTTGCAGTGATAACCCCGTCGCTGTATGTATATTCGTTGTTAAAACGGGGCAAAATCGAGACCTTTCATATTCCTAACCGGGAAAACCGGAAGAGACCCTATCTGGTCATCATTGGCTGCAATGTGGCTATTGTCATCCTGATGGTCATTTCAAGGGCGCCATTTTTGCTGCTGGCGTTTGGGATTATGGGAATGCTGCAATCGACCCTTTTATTCCTGATCAACACGCATTGGAAAATTAGCGGTCACGCTACGGCCATTTCCGGGTTGTCGGTGTTTATGGTCGCTGCCATGGGATGGTCAATGTCGCCTGTTTTGGTGATGGTGCCTTTGGTTGCCTGGGCGCGGATCCGGACCAGAAGCCACAGCTTCTGGCAAACGGTTGCCGGAACCTTGACGGGGGCAATCTTTATCCTCGGAACCTGGTGGGTACTTTCCTCAACTATCAAACCGGGAAATTAAAATGCGAGTAGCCATTTTTACTGAAACATTTCTTCCCAAAGTCGATGGGATCGTTGTTAAGGTATGCCGTTTGCTGGAGCATCTGGAAAAGCGCGGGCATGAGGCAATTATGTTTTCTCCCAGTGGCTCCCCAGAAGAATATGCTGGCTTCCCGGTATATTCATTCCGCTCTTTGCGGGTTCCTTTTTACCCGGAACTGACCATTTCTCCTCCCTGGGCATTTGTGGATCAAAAACTGCGGGAATTCAAACCGGATATCATCCATTTGGTGAACCCGGTCTCTCTTGGGCTGGCAGGGTTACGTGCGGCAAAACTGTATCAGGTGCCGGTTCTGGCTTCTTACCACACAGATGTGCCGGGGTTTGCGGAATACTGGCATCTTGGGTTTTTATCCAATTCGATCTATCGTTATGCTCGCTGGATACATAATAATGTGGATCTCAATGTTTGCCCATCTGAATTTACCCGCCGCCAGCTCTACGACCATAACTTCAAGCGAGTTGAAATCTGGCGCGGGGGTGTGGATATCAACTTATTCTCCCCGGATAAGCGAACGGACGAGATGCGCTACCGGTTGTCGGCAGGAGAACCAGAACGAACCTTGCTGATGTATGTTGGGCGGGTATCCCCGGAAAAGCAAATTGACCGCTTGTATCCGATAATGAAGGCGTTTCCGCAAGTGCGGTTAGCAATCGTTGGAGACGGCCCCAGCCGGGCGGATTTGGAGAAGAAATTCGCCGGTACGGATACAGTTTTCACCGGGTATCTAAAAGGTGAAGATTTGGCGGCGGCATATGCGTCAGGGGATATCTTCACTTTCACGGGAGATAAAGAGACTTTTGGGAATGTGGTGGTGGAAGCGATGGCGTCAGGCAAGCCGGTGATCGCCCCCAACAGCGGCGGTGTTACCGATTTGGTTCAGGATGGATATAATGGACGCTTGTACGATCCCTCAATTCCTGAAAGCATTATGGAAGCGGCCGGTGCATTGGTGGAACACCCTGAACTGGTTGAATTATATGGGAGCAGGGGACGCGAATTGGCGGAATTGCGCACCTGGGATATTACCCTGGATGAATTATTGGGGCATTATCAAAAAGTATTGGACTCGGCACGGCCAGACGGCGGGTATAAATGGCTGATCTGGGAGCGGGTTCCGTTTGCGAATGAAATCAGCGGTTTGAGAAACCGGTTGTCGCGTTAGCCCGATCAAAGGAATTTTTAAAAGGCAGCTGTATTTTGCAGTTGCCTTTTTTTATTGTGGGGGGAAATAAATCAGTGTATTGCATTGTGATGAATAGCATAATGTGTAGTGCATTGGTCAAATATAAACAAAATTAATCGAAATCACTTAGAAGATCGAATAATCAAAATACTTAATATTTGATAAGTTTTGATTATACTACTTGTGATTATAATCACAAGTTTTGACACAGAGAGAAGTGATAATGCCAAATACCACCAAGCTACATAAATTTGTATTGATCAGTTGTGTGTTTTGGGCGATATTCCTTGCGTCCTGTTCGACCTCGAATGCAGGAGAAAATGTTGCAGAACCCACAGAAACTGAAGTTATTCCAACCGCGACCACGCGTGTGGCCTTGACTTTGCCCACGGATACGCCTGAGGTAATCGATAAATGTCTTGCTTGCCATAAAGACAAGCAGCGCTTGATTGATACTGCCAAACCAGAGGAAGAGGTGGTATCAGAGAATGAAGGGGCTGGTTGAGGTGGCGAGGTGGCTCCGTTGGAGCCCTGGGAAAAAGTTTTGGTATCAGATGCTGAATTTACTGAGACCTTGCATGGACAATTACCTTGCACAGCCTGCCACAGTGGGCAGCAATCTGCTGATAAAGAAGAAGCGCATGAAGGGCTGGTTTCACGTCCGAGTGAGGATTTTAATGCCTACTGCGGGCCGTGCCACTCCCAGATCACGGATGATTTCAGCGACAGTTTGCATTTGACGCAGGCCGGCTATTGGGAATCTCTGGAGGCGCGTGCAGGTACTGAATACCATCCTGAGCTGGATGAAATGTTCGGGAACCACTGCTCTTCCTGCCATACTTCTTGTGGCGATTGCCATGTGAGCCAGCCTGGATCCGTAGGCGGTGGCTTCATTGACGGGCATTTGTTCAGTGAAACCCCTTCCCTGACGCGGAACTGCACTGCCTGTCACGGCAGCCGCGTGGGGAACGAATACCTGGGGAAAAATGAAGGCGTGCAAGCGGATATTCACTTCAGGCAAGGGCGGATGTCCTGTGTAGACTGTCACTCCGGGGCAGAAATGCACGGCTCTGACCAGAATTGTGAAGAGTGCCATGATGGCGCCAGCCTGATGGAAGTGGAATACTCTTCCCGCTATTCCGGCCCTGCGGCAACTGAATGTGCCGATTGTCATCCCGAAACGGTTTCAGGGGACGATGGGAATGTGATGCACGAACAGCATGGTACAAAGCTCCAGTGCCAGGTTTGTCACTCCGTGAGCTACACCAGCTGTGATAGCTGCCATGTCTCGATCAGTGAAGAGACTGGGAACGCCAAATACACCACTTCGGGCACCTATTCCACGTTCATCATCGGAAAGAACCCAATTCAATCGATGCATGACCCATATGAATATGTGGTGCTGCGGCATGTCCCGGTAGATTCGGAAAGTTTTGCCTACTATGGGGAAGACCTGCTGCCGGAATTTGATGCCCTCCCGACCTGGGTTTACGCGACCCCGCATAATATTCAATTGAATACCCCGCAGACCGAGTCCTGCGCGGCGTGCCATGGGAATGCAGATATCTTCCTGACGGCAGACAAATTAAGTGAAACAGAATTAGAAGCGAATTACGCAGTCATTGTGGACGAAGTGCCTGATCCCTTCGGAGACTAGACTGGTGATCAAAAATCATACATAGAGAAAGAGTATAAGGAGAGATTTAATGAAGAAACTTACCGGGATCATTACGATCCTCATGCTGCTGGGTGTTGTGCTCAGCGCCTGTGGTGGGACAAACACAGCTGTCAACGAACCGGTTGATGTTGCTGACAACACCACTGTAAACAATACTGAAGTTGAAGAGCCTACCGAAGAAGCAGTTGAAGAACCGGCAGAATTCGATGCTGCTGAACTCGATGCTGCTTACCAGGTTTTCCTTGATGACATGGAAGGCTACAACACCATCAGCCTGGAAGGCCTGAACACCGCAATGGTGGAATCTGCACCTTTCCTGCTGGATGTCCGCTCGGAGGAAGAGGTAGCATCCAGCGGTCATATTGAGGGTTCGGTGCTGATCCCGCTGCGGGACCTGGCAGACAATCTGGCTTACCTGCCCAGTTTTGATACACCGATCGTATCTTACTGCGGCAGCGGCTGGCGCTGCACAATTGCACTGACCTACCTGGAAGCAATGGGTTGGGAAGATGTAAAAGGCCTTAAAGGCGGCAGCTATGGTGGTTGGGCAGAGGCTGGCTATGCAGTCGTGGAAGGCGCAGAGCCGGAAGCCGCAGTGCTGGATGCTGCTGAGGTTGACCTGGCAGAGGTTACTTACTTCGATGAGGTGCTGACCAGTGCGGTTCCCGAAGGCTGGGGCGTTGTTACTTCCGAGAACCTCAATACTATGATCGTGGAAAATCCAGACCTGGTGCTGATCGATGTGCGCACTATAGAGGAAGTTGATTCCCAGGGCACTATTGATGCCCCGAATGTTCAAATCATCCCGTTGAATGACTTCATCAGCATGAAAGCTGATTGGCCGGCCGCAGATGCTCCGGTTGTGATCTACTGTGGTTCCGGTCACCGTTCCACGATTGCTGCTGCAATCCTGTGGTCTTATGGCTATACTGACGTTGGCAGCCTGAAGGGCGGTTTTGGTGAATGGAAGGGCGCAGGCTACCCGGTTGTTGGCGGCGCTCCTGACCTGGATACCGCATTCAATACTTTCCTTGCGGATATGGAAGGCTATAACACCACCAGCCTGGACGCGCTGAACGCTGCCCTGGTGGAAAACCCGCCCTTCTTGCTGGACGTGCGCAATGCCTCCGAAGCTGAAGAAGCCGGCCACATTGAGGGTTCGGTGCTGATCCCGCTGCGGGACCTGGCAGATAACCTGGCTTACCTGCCCAGCTTTGACACCCCGATCGTGTCTTACTGTGGCAGCGGCTGGCGCTGCACAATTGCGTTGACCTACCTGGAAGCAATGGGCTGGGAAGATGTGAAAGGTCTTAAGGGCGGCAGCTACACCGGATGGAAAGATGGCGG
>QKGK01000043.1 GCA_003250455.1 Chloroflexota bacterium
GGAATGACAAATTTTCAATTCTATGTCGTTCCCGCATGCTTTTGGCGGGAACCCACCATCTTTCAGCGGATTGGCTTTTCGCGGCTTTTCCTTTCCGGATTTATCAGAAGGTTCCTTCCCATTATGTAAAATCTTTATAAATATTCCAGCCGCGTAGGCCAATCGTCAGACAAACGTGCTTGACGGTTTGGCATAAGGCATAATATGATTAACCGCTATGTATCTAAAAGGAAGTAAATGGCGAATGGACAAACAGCGCCGCCAACGCCGCACCAACCCGGCGCTGGTCGTGCTCTTTTTGGCCTTGATCGGCATGTTGTGGTATTTCGACCAATATGTGGTCGAAGAGCTGCCGATTGCCCAGGCCGCCACGCCAACCCCATCCCCCGTCCCGGAGTCACTGGAGCTGCAGGCAGACCAATTGGTAGACCAGGGCAACCTGTTCCAGGCTGTCCAGCTGTATAAGCAGGCCATTATCGTCAGCCCCGGCAGCGCCAACCTCTCCAACCTGTATGTCAAGCTCGCCCACACCGAGATCCTGGCAGGCGAGTACGAATCCGCCAAAACCAGCGCCGAAAATGCGCTGCTGTTAAATGAACAAGACCCGCGTGCCCTGGCAGAACTGGGCTGGGCACAAAGCTTTTTAGGCAACGAAGTGGAAGCCGAAAAAGCCCTCCAGCAGGCGCTGGCGCTCAACCCGGACAGCGTGGAAGCCCATGCTTACTACGCCGAGCTGCTCACCGACCAGGGAGACTACGAAGGCGCTTCGGTGCAATCCAAGACCGCCCTGCAGCTCAACAACCAGTCGCTGGTAGCGCTGCGGGCGCGCGGTTATGTGCTCTACTTCACCGGCAACTACGAACTGGCTGCCGAAGAATTTGAAAAAGCGCTGCTGATCAACAACCAGGTAGCCGACCTGCATCAGTTCCTCGGCCTCTCCTATTGGAGCATGGGCAGCACCGACCAGGCCATCGAAAGCTTCAACAACGCCGCCCGGTTCGACTCCGACAGCCCCCTGCCCGACACCTATATCTCCCGCATCTACCTGAATACCGGTGAATACGCCAAAGCTGCCCAGTTTGCCAGCTCCGCCGTGGAAAAAGACCCTACCAACCCGATCCGTTGGGCCAATTGGGGGGTCGCCCTGTATAAGAATACGCAGTATGCAGAAGCCATTGACGCTTTCAGCTATGCCATCCGCGGCGGCGAGACCGAAGACGGCTACCGAGTACTGGGGCTGTCGCTGGACTATGACAACGCAGAATATTTCTACATGTACGGCCTGGCGCTGGCCAACGTGCGCGAGTGCACCCAGGCGCTGCCCATCTTCCAGGCGCTGATCGCCAATGTCCCCACGGACGAGGTCGCAGTTGCCAACGCTGAATCCGGGATCGATATCTGCGAACAGTATGTCTCCACCGGGACAGAAACCAATCCGGACCAGGTGGAAACCCCCGCGACCGATGAAGGCTCCTGATCCCTCGGCTGCAAGTTGTCTAAGCTATGAAAGTACCCAGTAACGACCATTCTGTTTTTCGAAAACGCGCCCAGATGTTCACCCTCACCGGGACGATCATCATCATCGCGCTGATCGCCCTCAATATCACGATCGTCACCACCGCAGATGACCTGGAGCTGATGTTGTTAGGCACCCCCACGCCTACGCGCAATTCCAACTCTTACCTGCATGAAGCGCAAGATCTGTTCAGTTCCGGAGACCTGGGAGGCGCAGTTTCGGCATACAAAGAAGCGCTCAAATTCGATTCCGAAAACATCGAAGCGATGGTGGAACTGGCCCGCCTGCAAACCTATTATTCCCGTCTGCTGACCCCCAACCTGGGCTATACGCAGCTGTTGGATGCCTACGACACGATCCAGGTTGCCGCCGAACTGGCCCCCGAAAACAGCAACGTGCACGCCATCCGCGCCCTGGTACTGGACTGGCTGGCTACCAATGGTTCCACCCCATTTGAGCAGCGCGAAGAATACCTGGCAGATGCCAGCCAGGCGGCCCAACTGGCGCGCCAACTGGACAGCAACAACGCCCTGGCGATGGCATTCCAGGCCGAGATCGCTGCCGACCAGCTGCGCTTTGACCAGGCTACTCAGCTCGCTGAACAAGCTGTGGCGCTGGCCCCCAACTCCATGGATACGCATCGCGTGTATGCCTATATCCTGGAGTCCACCCGCTATTACAGCCGGGCGATTGAAGAGTATAAGCGCGCCGCCGAGATCGAACCCAACATGACCTTCCTATATATCTCCATCGGGCAGAACTACCGGCAGCTGGCGCTGTACGACCAGGCCCTGGAATATTTTGACCAGGCTGCCTCGATCAACAAAGCCATCGGCATCGAAGACCCGCTCCCCTACCTGGCGATTGCCAAAACCTATACCCGCCAGGGGGAATTCTTTGCCGCAGCCCGCAACGCCGAGGCTGCTCTGGCGCTGGATTACACCAACCCCGACCTGTATGGCCAGCTGGGCTACATCCGCTCGCAGGCCCGCAACTTTGAGGGCTCGATCCCTATGCTGGAATGCGCCGTATCAGGATGTGAGGTACTCTACGATGATTTTTACGGGGTCATTCCGCTCACCGACGCCACCGAAGACCAGCTTGCCAACCTGGAGCATATCCAGGTGGAAGGCCTGCCGCTGAACAACTCTTCCGTGGTGTATTACTATGTGTACACCTCGATGCTCGCCGCGTTTGGCATCTGTGATACCGCTGAAACCTATATGAAAATGCTGGAAAACACATACGGCGGTGATGAGACCATCATGGGGATTGTGGCCGAAAACCGGCAGGTGTGCGCTATCCTGGCGGCAGATAACTAGCCCATGCACCAAAGCCGCATCCTGGACTGGGATGGCTGCAGCAACGTGAGAGACCTGGGGGGACTGGAAGCAAAAGCCGGACACCACATTCGCTGGGGCGCAGTAGTGCGCTCGGATGACCCCGCCAAACTTTCCCCACAGGGCTGGACGGCACTGTACGTCCACGGCATCCGCACGATCATCTCTCTGCGCACCGACGGGGTGGAAGAAGACGATTTGCTGGTGCCCGAAAACTTCCCCGATATTGAAGTATTGGCGCTCGCCATAGAAGACCTGGGGGATAAAGTCTTTCTTGAAACCTGGGCAAAAAGCGACCTGTGGAGCACCCCGCTCTACTACCAGGACGCCATCGCACGCTGGCCGGAACGCCATGCTGCCGTTTTCCTGGCAATTGCCCGGGCCAAAGCGGGCGGTGTTTTGTTCCACTGTGCCCGCGGCGTGGACCGCACCGGCATTATCAGCCTGATGCTGCTCTCCCTGCTGGATATTCCCCATGAAGCGATTGCAGCAGACTACACCCTGAGCCTGGACCCGGAACGGGACGAGCTCTTGCAGCAAAGGGGCACCACCGCCCGCCAAGTGATTCTCGATACGCTAAGGGGTTTGGATATGCAAGCCTATTTGCTGGGAGCAGGGGTCAGCCGGGCGGAACTCGAGGCGCTTGAAACAAGGCTGCTCCAGTCCACATAATCGTTGGCCTGCCCACCTATATATTTCTGTATAAGATTTTTATAAAACTCTTATCTCTAGTGCTTGACTTCTCCCCCAAAAATCGGTATGATTCGACTTGGTTAGCAAAGAAGGTGTTTGTTTGCTAAAAAGTTGCGAAAAATAAAAAACCATTATTTCATTCCATAAATGGAGGACGTTTATGAAACTCAAACCCCTGGCAGACCGTGTTGTGGTAGAACCGATTGAACAGGAAGAAATCACCGCTGGCGGTATTGTGCTCCCCGAAACTGCAAAAGAAAAACCCCAAAAAGGGACTGTTGTTGCCGTTGGACCTGGCAAGTTTGAAGATGGCAGCCTGGTCGAGTTGCAGGTCAAAGAAGGCGACACCGTGCTCTTCGCCAAATATGCCGGCACAGAGATCAAACTGGACGGCAAGAAAGTCCTGATCCTGCGCGAGTCCGACCTGCTGGCAATTCTGGAATAATTCCAGCCCGATTTGAACCAATTACGATAGACACAAAGAATATTTAGGAGAGTCTCTATGGCTAAAGACCTTGTTTTTTCCGATGAAGCACGCCGCAAGCTGATCAAGGGCGTGGATGTAGTAGCCGAAGCTGTCATCACCACCCTGGGCCCCAAGGGCCGCAATGTGGCCCTGGACCGCAAATTTGGCGCCCCCACCATCACCCACGACGGCGTGACGGTTGCTAAAGAAATTGAACTCGAAGACCCCTTCGAGAATATGGGTGCCCAACTGCTCAAAGAAGCAGCCACCAAGACCAACGACATCGCCGGCGACGGCACCACCACCTCCACCGTGCTGGCGCACGCCATTGTCACCGCCGGAATGAAGAACCTGGCCTCCGGCGCCAACCCGATGCTGCTCAAGCGCGGCATTGAAGCGGCCACCAAAAAAGTAGCTGAAACCATTTCCTCCAATGCCATTGCCGTCAAGACCAAAGGCGACATTGCCAACGTAGCTTCCGTTTCCGCACAGGACCGCGAGATCGGCGAGCTGATCGCTGAAGTCTTCGACAAAGTTGGGAACGACGGTGTCATCACCGTGGAAGATTCCCAGGGCCTCGAATTCGAGACCGATTACGTGGAAGGTATGCAGTTCGACCGCGGCTACCTCTCCCCCTACTTCATCACCGACACCGAAACCATGGAATCCGTGATCGAAGAGCCCTACCTGCTGATCTACGACAAGAAGATCTCCGCTGCTGCCGATCTGGTACCGCTGCTGGAGAAACTGGTGCAGAGCGGCAAGCGCGACCTGGTGATCATCGCCGAAGATATTGACGGCGAAGCCCTCGCCACCCTGGTGCTCAACAAACTGCGCGGCATGCTCAACGTGCTGGCTGTCAAGGCCCCCGGCTTTGGCGACCGCCGCAAAGCCATGCTGCAGGACATCGCCGTCCTGACCGGCGCCACCGTGATCTCCGAAGAGACCGGCCGCAAGCTGGAAAGCGCCACCATCGCCGACCTCGGTGTCTGCGAAAAGGTTGTCTCCTCCAAGGACGACACCACCGTTATCGGCGGTAAGGGCGATG
>QKGK01000508.1 GCA_003250455.1 Chloroflexota bacterium
GTACGAATTACACCATCCTGGGAGAGTTTCCTGATGAAATCAAACTTTCGCTTAATTGAAGAAAACAGCATCCATGGCACCGAGAATGGCTGGGAATTCCAGATACGGCTAAACTGGTACCGGTCGCTGCCATTTTCCTGCATCGAGACTGTGCATGTAAAGCTAAACGGCGTCCCGGTAGCACCGGAAAAGATCGGTTTCCGCATCCAGGACCAAATCTATTCTTTGAGCCAATTGGGTGATCTGGTTGAAGAATTTTGGTTTGTGCAAGACCCGGCAACCATCGTGATCGACCAATCCGAAAATATCACTGCCGGTGAGGAATACCAGCTAGATGCAGATATTGCAGTCCGCGCACCATATATTCCCATTGGCCCGGGCCGTTATCTAACCATTACAACCGCGGATTCAATATCCATGGTTGCGCAGTAGAAGGATTTCCAATGAATACGCAAAAACCCATCCTCGGTTCCACCCTATATAGTTTTACACACGAATGGAAATCAAGACTCTACACGCTTGAACAGATTATCGAAAAGATTGCCGAGAAAAATATCGGACCTGCGGTTGAAATTGTCGGGTTCCAATCCTTCCGCGGCTTCCCGGATGTTTCCGACGAATATGCAGAGAACTTCAAAGCGGTCATGGAAAAATACAACCTGATCCCTTCCTGTTTGGGTGGTAATTCCGACGTAGGACGCCGTCCCGGCAAAGATATGACCGAAGAAGAGATCATTTCCTACATCGAGAGGCAGGTCATTTCTGCCAAAAAGCTGGGGTTCCCGGTCCTGCGCATCCAGGCCTTTATCGGCCCCGACATGTTTGAAAAACTGGCCCCCATTGCCGAGAAAGCAGAAGTCCAGATCGGCCCCGAATTGCATGCACCGCTGGCTGCCGGCCATCCGGTGGTAGATGCCCTGATGGAACGCTACGAGAAAGTTGGCTCTCCCTTCCTCGGGTTCGTGCCCGATTTCAGCAGCGTGATGACCCAACCACCAGAAATTCATTGGACCAACCTGCGTAATTCCGGTGTCCCCGAATCCCTGATTGAGATTGCCCAGAACACCTGGCATTCCAACAAACCTGCCGATGACAAGTTTGCCACCTTACGAAAGGCAGTCTCAAGTTTCAATGTGAGCGGTGCCGTAATGGGGGCACTCAACCGGACACTGACGATGTTTGGCAATATGAATGTCGAAGGGTTGAGAGCTTTAATCCCCTACACCAAACACATCCACGGCAAGTTTTACCATGTGAACGAAGATAGCCTGGAACCTTCCATCCCATACCCGGAGATTTTCCAGATCCTCAAAGAAGAAAACTTCAGCGGCACTATTTCTGCAGAATGGGAAGGCCACGCATTTACCAAAGAAATGGTTGGATTTGAGGAAGTCCAGGCATGGCATGCCATGTGCGGCAGGCTGCTGGCAGACTAAACGAGCAAAAAATTAAAGAAGGAAAAGATTATGACAAAATCAAATAATATTAAACGTGGTGTTAGCTTATACAGCTTTCAGGAAGAATACTTCCTGAGAAAAATGACACTGGAAGATATCATCGCAGCTTGCTCCAAAATGGGAGTCTATGGCATCGAAACCATTGCCGAACAAATGATGCCGGGGTTCCCCAACCTATCCGACGAATTTTATACCCAGTGGCACGCCTGGATGGACAAATATGGCACCACCCCCACCTGCCACGATATGTTCCTGGACACCAAAATGCGCAAAGACCGCCTGATGAACGATGAGGAAATGCTCAATTCCGTCATCCGGGATATCAAACACGCCAGCAAACTGGGCGCAAAGGTGATCCGCGTGATCGTACGAACCCCGCCGCACATTATGGGATTGGCGGCTCCTTACGCCGAAAAATACAACGTGAAGCTGGGCATTGAGATCCATGCCCCATTTACCTTTGAAGACGACTGGATCCAGCAGCATTACGAAGTGATGGAAAAAGTGGGCTCCCCCTTCCTGGGATTTGTCCCCGATATGGGCACCTACGAAAAACGCTTCCCCCGCGTACGCACCGAACGCGCCATCCGGGAAGGCGCTACACCGAAGGTCGTAGAATTTCTCAACCAGGCCTACGAAAGCGGAGAAGATATGACCGCCATCCGGGAAGATGTGGTTAAAATGGGCGGCAACGACAAAGATCTTGCCATGCAAGCCGACTTCACCCGCATCGTCTATGACAACCCCAAGAAATTGCTCGAATATATGCCGCGCATCTTCCACATCCACGCCAAGTTCTATGAAATGCTGGATGATTACACCGAATATTCCATCCCCTACGAAGAAGTCATCCCTGTGCTGATCGAAGGCGGGTACGACGGCTATTTATCCAGCGAATACGAAGGCAACCGCCACATCCAGGACGTGTTTGAAGTCAACAGCTACGAACAGGTCCGCAGACAGCAAGAAATGTTCAAACGCTTACTTGGCGAGACAGAATAGAGGAGTGAAGTATAATGTTCGATAAATACATCATTTGTGAAGATGGTTTCAAAAATGTAAAAAAGGGTGAAGCTGTGACTGGCTTTCAATTCCAGTGCCGTCTGCCTTACTATCGCGGCTTGGGCATTTCCATGGTCGAAGAACTGAACATCACTGTGGATGGGCAGGAAATCCCCCGTGAGGCGGTACAGGTGGAACTGCATGGCAACGTTTACACCCTGGACGAAATGGAAATAAATTACGAAGACCGCTGGGAATTTGGCGAAAAAGGCATCGTCACCATTCAAAAAGCAGGTGGCCTCCAAGAAGGCGATCACACAATTTTTGTTTCTCCCCATTTAAGAATATCTTACCTGCCATTTACCCTGGTAGGGAAGGATGAAAAGACACTGAAAATTTAATCAGACATAGCTGCATTTTTGTCCTGATCGAAAATATAAGGAGACCAGAATGAAATTAGGCGTACTAACTGTTCTTTTCCAGGACCGCCCGCTGGAAGATGTGCTGGACCTGCTTGCCGGTATGGGCGTAGAAGCTGTTGAACTGGGCACCGGCAACTACCCCGGAAACGCCCACTGCGACCCGGACGTCCTGCTGGCTGACGCATCCGCCCGCAAAGCACTGCTCGATGCTGTCAGCCAACGCGGCATGATCATCAGCGCGTTATCCTGCCATGGCAATCCGCTCCACCCAGACAAGGATTTTGCCGCCAACTCCGATGAGGTCTACCGCAAGACTGTCCGCCTGGCCTCCGAGCTGGAAGTCCCTGTGGTTAACTTGTTCTCCGGCTGCCCGGGAGACTCCGACAATGCCAAGTACCCCAACTGGGTGACTTGCGCGTGGCCGCCAGATTTTACCGAAATACTCGACTGGCAGTGGAATGAAAAAGTGATCCCCTACTGGCAGGATGCCGGCGCTTTTGCCGAAAAAGCAGGCATCAAACTCGGGTTTGAAATGCACCCCGGGTTTGTCGTCTACAACCCTGAAACGCTCCTCCGTCTGCGGGAAGCTGTTGGTCCGGTGATCGGCGCCAACTACGACCCCAGCCACCTCTACTGGCAGGGCATTGACCCGGTGGCATCCATCCGCGCCCTGGCCGGAGCGATCCACCATGTCCACGCCAAGGACTCCTATGTAGACCCGCAGAATACGGCTGTCAACGGCGTGCTGGATACCAAACCTTACAGCGATTTATTGAACCGCTCCTGGTCCTTCCGCACCGTCGGCTTCGGGCACGACAAGTTCAGCTGGCGCGCCATGATCAGCACCCTGCGCATGGTTGGCTACGACTATGTGATGTCCATCGAACACGAAGATGCCCTTGCATCCGTCGAAGAAGGCCTCTCCAAGGCTGTCAGCTTCCTGCAGGACGTTATATTGTCCGAACAGCCAGCCGACATGTGGTGGGCCTAGGTAATAAAGGGGAAAACGAATATGTTACTCGTTGGTGATATCGGTGGAACAAAAACAGTCCTGGCCTTATACTCGCGCGACAAAGGGCCTCATGAAGCGATCGCGGAAAAATCTTACCCAAGCCAAGGGTATGACAGCCTCGAGGCGATCATTCACGAATTTCTGAGCGAACACGACACAACGGTTTCGGATGCCTGTTTTGGAGTAGCTGGCCCTGTGGTGAATGGACAGGTGCGGCTGACAAACCTGACCTGGTTTGTAGATGCCGCAACTCTGAAGGCCGAGTTCAACCTGGGCAAGGTAAAACTGCTCAACGACCTGGAAGCTGTCGGGCACGCGGTCCCCATCCTGGAACCAAAAGACTTTCACACGCTTGTCGAAGGAACCCCAACGCCTGGCGGAAGCATTGCCGTGCTGGCTCCGGGAACCGGTCTGGGCGAAGGGTTTTTGACTTTTACCGGCAGCGAGTACAAGGTCAACCCCTCAGAAGGCAGCCATGTTTCCTTTGGGCCCACAAACCAGCTCGAGATGGACTTGCTCAGCTTCATGCGGGATGTCAAAGGCTTTAAACATGTCAGCTACGAACGGGTCTGCTCTGGCGGTCTGGGCATCCCTCACCTGTACGAATTTTTCACCGAGACCGGACGATACACCGCGCCGGATTGGTTAAAAGAGGAACTGGCAAAGGCGGGCGACCCCACGCCGGTGATCGTCAAGGTGGCCAAGGATACCGAACGTTCCTGCGATCTTTGCACGGCGATCCTGGATGTGTTTATCTCTATCTTGGCTGCCGAAGCGGGCAACCTGGCGCTCAAAGTGCTCTCCACCGGAGGGGTCTACCTGGGCGGCGGTATCCCCCCGCGCATCATCGATCAGCTGTCCAGGCCTGAATTCCTGGAAACAATGTATGCCAAAGGCCGTTTCGCCAGCATCCTTTCGAAAATGCCAGTGCATATCATCACACATC
Source organism: Chloroflexota bacterium (assembly GCA_003250455.1). GTDB lineage: Bacteria > Chloroflexota > Anaerolineae > Anaerolineales > UBA11579 > UBA11579. Next base: position 4,840 of record QKGK01000508.1, read on the forward strand.
CCAATGCTGGTATGTTGGGCGCGGCTTCGTTCGGTTTCAAATAACCTAGAACTCCGAACCAATCGGTTTGGGAGCAGAGCCTTTTATCCTGAGACCAAAATCAGGGTAAAAGGCTCCACTTTATTAGGAAAAAAACATCATCTCAGCTTTATCTGAGCAATCAAACCAATATGGAACCAAAAAAT